>PKQS01000019.1 GCA_017577945.1 Bacillota bacterium | reverse complement strand
GCGTCCCGGCGATCCGCGTGCGCGGGTCGCCGGGACGACGCGTCGAAAAAGGGGGAAACCCGTTGACCATCGGGGACTGCAAAGACCGTTCGCTCGCGGCGCTGGGCCGGCGGCGCATCGAGTGGGCCGACGAGAACATGCCGGTGCTGCGGGCGATTCGCGAGGAGTGGGCGGCCACCCGGCCCCTGGCGGGCGTTCGTGTCGCCGCGTGCATGCACGTGACGACCGAGACGGCCAATCTCATGCGCACGCTGCAAGCCGCAGGCGCGGAAGTCGCGCTGTGCGCGTCGAACCCGCTCAGCACCCAGGACGACGTGGCCGCGGCGCTCAACGAAGAGTACGGCATCGCGACGTACGCCATCAAGGGCGAAGACAACGCCACCTACTACGACCACATCCGCGCCGTGCTGGACACCAAGCCCCACATTACGATGGACGACGGCGCGGACCTGGTGACGACGCTGTACCGGGAGCGGCGGGAGCTGCTGCCCGGCGTCGTCGGCGGCACCGAGGAGACGACGACAGGCGTCATCCGCCTGCAGGCCATGGCCCGCGACGGCGAGCTGCCTTTCCCCGTCGTGGCCGTCAACAACGCTCGCACGAAGCACATGTTCGACAACCGCTACGGCACGGGCCAGTCGACCATCGACGGTATCTTGCGCGCCACGAATGTCATGCTGGCCGGCGCCAAGTTCGTCGTAGTCGGCTTCGGCTGGTGCGGCCGGGGCATCGCGGCCCGGGCCCGGGGCATGGGCGCAGACGTCATCGTGGTGGAAGTGGACCCACTGCGGGCGCTGGAGGCCGCCATGGAAGGCTACCGGGTCATGCCCATGACCGAGGCGGCCAAAGAAGGGCAGATCTTCGTCACCGCCACCGGGAACCGGGCGGTTATCGACGGCCGGCACATAGCCCTCATGCGCGACGGCGCCATCCTGGCCAACGCGGGGCACTTCGACGTCGAAATCAACATTCCGGCCCTCGCGGCCATGAGCAAGGAGCGGCGCCCGGTGCGGCCGCACGTGGAGGAGTTCGTCCTCGAAGACGGGCGGCGCATCCGCCTGCTGGCGGAAGGGCGGCTGGTCAACCTCGCGGCGGCCGAGGGGCACCCGGCGCAGGTCATGGACATGAGCTTTGCGAACCAGGCTCTCAGCGTGCGCTGGCTGCTGGAGAACAAGGGGCGGCTGGAGCGGCAGGTGTACCCCGTGCCCGAGGCCATTGACGCGGAAGTGGCCCGCCGGAAGCTGGAGAGCATGGGCGTGCGGCTGGAGCGGCTGACGCCGGAGCAGGAAGAATACTTGAACACGTGGCGATTGGGGACGTGACCGTGGCGGACTTGGTGGTCGTGCCGGTGTACAACGAGGCGCGCAGCATTGAGAAGGTGCTGACGAAGACGCTGCAGGTCGCGCCGGAGACCGACGTCTTGGTGGTGGACGACGGGTCCACCGACGAGTCGCCGGCGATTTTGGCGCGCCTGGCCCGCCATCCGCGCCTGCACGTCCTGCGCCATCCCGTCAACATGGGCTACGGCGCGGCGCTCATGGACGGCTTCGCGTATGCTCTGCGGCACGGGTACGAGCGCCTGGTGACGATGGACTGCGACGAGCAGCACGAGCCGGAACTCATTCCGGAGTTCCTGGCGCTCGCGTCCGACTGGGACGTCGTTTCCGGCAGCCGCTACTTGCGCCCCGACGTGCCGAAAGTCGGCGAAGTGCCTCCGGATCGGCGGCGCATCAACCAGATCATCACCGAGCGCATCAACCAGCTGACGGGGTACCGGCTGACCGACGCCTTCTGCGGCTTCAAAGCCTACCGGGTGGCGGCCCTGGCCAAGCTCCAGCTGGACGAACCCGGCTACGCGTTTCCGCTGCAGTTTTGGATTCAGGCGGCCCGGGCGGGGCTGACGGTCATCGAGCGTCCCGTTCCGCTCATCTACGTCCCGAATTTCGAACGGCGCTTCGGCGGCGAGTTGGACGACGCCGAGAAGCGTTTGGCGTATTACATGGAAGTCATCGATCGGGAGGTGGCCAGGTGCTCGACATCCTAGCCATCGGGGCCCATCCTGACGACGTGGAGCTGGGCATGGGCGGAGCCGTGCGCCTCTTCGTCGAATCGGGCCTGAAGGTGGGCATTCTGGATTTGACCAACGGCGAGCCGACGCCGTTCGGATCGCCCGAGGAGCGGGTGCGGGAGGCGGCGGCGGCCGCGGAGATTTTGGGCGTGACGGTGCGGCGCACGCTGCCGCTGACCAACCGAGAGCTGGCCGATACGGTGGAAGCGCGGCGCATGGTGGCCGAGGTCATTCGCGAGTGGCGGCCGCAGACGCTGTTTATCCATTATTGGGAGGACGCCCATCCCGACCATGTGGCCGCGTGCCGCCTCTGCGAAGCGGCGCGGTTTTACGCGAAGCTGTCGAAGACCGACATGCGCGGCGAGCCCCATTATCCTCAGCGGGTGTTTTATTTTTTCAGCAACCACTGGCGCGGCTTGCATCCGAAACCGGCTTTCATTCTAGACATCAGCGATCATATGGATGTGAAAATGAAGGCCGTGAAGGCCTACTACACCCAGTTTGAAAAGGGGCGGCCCGACGGCGGCGCGGAGTTTTACCGGCTCCTGGAGACCCGCGCGGCCTACTGGGGCAGCCTCATCGGCGCCCGTTACGGAGAGCCCTTCGTGTCGCGGGAGGAGATTGGGTTGCGGGGCATCCGCGACCTGATTCGATGACGGCGATGTCGGCGCCTAAGAAATGGACGACGCCGCCGGGACCGCGGGGGCTGCTGTGCCATCCGCCGCTGGAGCAATGGGAAGCCGTGGCGGCGGCCAACCGCACCGTGCTGGACGGCATGGCCTTCGATGTGGCGGGACTGCCGGCTGCGGAGCTGCGGCGCTCGGCCCGCCGGCGGGTGCTGGCCATGGCCGGGATTGGCGGCCGGGCGGAGGAAGGCCTCATCATCGTCACGGGGCACCAGCCGCAGTTTTACCACCCGGGCGTCTGGATCAAGGCGTTCGCGGTGGCGGCTGCGGCGCGCCGGCCGGGCGTCGCGGGGCTGAACGTGGCGGTGGACCACGACGCGGGCGAGCTGGCGGCGGAGGTGCCGTGGCGGCCCGCGGACGGGGCGGCGCGCCTGGCCTGGTCCAAAGAATTTCTCGTGCCGCCGGTGGGCGGCCGGCCGCTGGAGACGCTGCCCGCGCCGAGCCGGGACGAGGCGGAGTCGTTCCTGCAGAAGCTGGTGTCTCGCGTCGAGACGCTGGGGTGGCCCGAGGGAGCAGCGCGCTTGCGCCTCTTCGGCGAGGCGCTGCGGGCCGCCGTTCGGGAAGCGCGCAGCGCGGCGGAAGTTGGGCTGCTTGCCCGGCAACGGTACGAGGCAGCGTTCGGAGAGACGCTGGTGCCCGACGTTCCTGTGTCCCGCATCAGCGGCACGCCGGAGTTTTTGCGCTTCTTCGTGCACTGGGCGTTCCACGCCGGCGAGCTGCGCCGCTGCTACAACGCCGCCTTGGCCGACTACCGCCGGCGCCATCGGGTGCGGTCGCGGGCCAACCCCTTCCCGGACTTGCTGGAGCGGCCGGATCAGGGCGTGGAGCTGCCGTTCTGGGGCCTGACGCCCTCGGGCGTCCGGCGCAAGCTCTACGCGCGGCGCACCGCCGACGGCATCGTGTTGACGCACCTCGAAGGCGAATTCGCCCGCCTTCCGGCCACAGGCGGCGACGCCGCGGTGGAGGCGCTTTTGGAGGCGGGCGTGCAGGTGCGGCCGCGGGCGGTGCCGCTGACGGTGTTTCACCGCTTGTTCGTGGCCGACTTGTTCATTCACGGCACGGGCGGCGGCGCTTACGACGAAGTGACCGACGCGTTTATCGGAGAGGCGTTCGGCGTTCCCGCGCCCGCGTACGGGGTCGTGTCGGCGACGCTCTACTTGCCGCTGGGCGAGCGGCCGGTGCAGTCCGGGGCGCTGCGGGCGCTGCGCCGCAAGCTGCGCGACCTGCGCTTCAATCCCCAGCGCTTCGCCTGGGAGCTGGGCAAGCTCAGCGCGGAGCTGGCGGAGTTGCTGCGGCGCAAGGAAGAGCTGATCGACGCCATCCAGCAGGCGCCGCGGGGCGTCGGCCCGGGCCCGTCGCCGAAGAGGGTTCTCACGCGGGAAATCGAACAGGTAAATGAGGCGCTGTACCGGGCGCTGGGGCCCGTGGAGGAGGCGGCGCGGGCGCAGCTGGCTGAGCTGGAGGCGAAGGCGGCCGCCGGCGCCGTGGCCACGCGGCGCACGTATCCGTTTTTCCTGTATGATCCTGCCGAATTGTGGGACCTTTTGGGCGTAGGCCGAGGGGAAGCCTAAAGCCTGCGCCTGCGTTTGGACAGGAGGTCGATTGGCGTGAAAGCACGGGCGGATATCGGCGTGTTCGGCGGTTCGGGCTTTTACAGCTTCCTGCCGAACGTGGAGGAAGTGTGGATCGACACGCCTTACGGCATGCCGAGCGACAAGGTGGCCATCGCCGAAATCGGCGGCAAGCGGGTCGCCTTCTTGCCCCGGCACGGCCGGGACCACCGGCTGCCGCCCCACAAGATCAACTACCGGGCCAACCTGTGGGCCATGAAGGAGCTGGGCGTCAAGCGCATCCTGGGGCCGTGCGCCGCGGGCAGCCTGCAGCCGCACATCAAGCCCGGCGACTTCGTCATCTGCGACCAGTTCGTCAACCGGACGTGGGGCCGGGAGGACACGTTTTACGAAGGCCCCACCGTGGCGCACATCTCCGCGGCGGACCCGTACTGCCCCGAGACGCGGCAGGTGCTCATCGAGCAGTGCCGCAAGCTGGGCCTGCCGTTCCATGACAAGGGCACCGTGGTGGTCGTGCAAGGCCCGCGCTTCTCGACGCGGGCCGAAAGCCGCGAGTTCCGCAGCCACGGCTGGGAAGTTATCAACATGACGCAGTATCCTGAAGCGATCCTGGCGCGCGAGCTGGGCATCTGCTACGCCAACATCTCGCTCATCACCGACTACGACGCCGGCCTGGAGGACGACCCGAGCGCGGAGCCGGTGCGCCACCAGGAAGTACTGAAGGTTTTCCAGGCCAACCTGGAAAAGCTTCGTTCCCTCCTGATTGCTACGATCGAAGCGCTGCCGGCCGAGCCCAGCTGCCGTTGCCGGCATGCGCTGGAGGACGCGATCGGCTAAAACAAGGTGGTGCACTCGCGGCGGGCGCCCGATCCCGGGCGCCCGCTGCGCGCGTTAGGAAATAAAAGGAAACCCATTTTCCCGAGTGGAATATACCGGGAATGTACAGGACCGGGGTCGCGATTTCCAGGCAGGCAGCGCGCGACCAGGGCTTGGCGGGGGATTTCCGTGGCATCTTTTTCAGCGCCGCCGTTCGATGAGCGCCTCATCGAGCAGATGTTCCAAAGCTCGCTGGACGCGTTGCGCAGCACCCGCGAGCAGATTTTCGGCATCGCGGAAGCAGGCCGCGAAGAAGAAAACCGCCTTCTGCATCTGCTGGAGCAAGTCCAAGCCGAAACCGAAGAATGCATCAAGCTGGTGGACAAGCTGGAGGCGGAAACCCGCGCCGCGCGAGAGTTGCTCGCCAAAATTAATCGAAATTTTTCGGCCTTTTCGGAGGACCAGATTCGCGAGGCGTACGCCCTCGCCGAGCGGCGCATGGTGGAGCTGGGCGCCGCGCGGGAGCGCGAACGGGCGCTGCGCCAGCGGCGGGACGATTTGGAGCGCCAGCTGCGGCATATCCGGCAGGTGCTGGCCAAGGCCGACCACGTGGTGTCGCAGGTCAGCATCGCCTTGGACTTCTTGACCGGCAACATGGAAGCGTTCGCGCAGCGGGTGCAGGGCCTGCGCATGCAGGCGGTGGTGGCGCGGCAAGTGATCCGGGCGCAGGAGGAAGAGCGGCGGCGGGTGGCGCGCGACATTCACGACGGGCCGGCGCAGCTTTTGGCCAACCTGGCGGTGCGCATCGACCTGCTGGAGCGCATGGTCGGCGAAGACCCGGAGCAGCTGCGGCGGGAGCTGCGGGTCATGCGGGATGTGGTCAAGTCGAGCTTGGCCGACCTGCGCCGCATCATCTTCAACTTGCGCCCCATGGCGCTGGACGATCTGGGCCTGGTGCCGACGCTGCGCAGCTATCTCGACGTCATGCGCGAGCAGTTCGGCTTCAATGTTGAGTTCACGGTGCTGGGCGTGCCGCGGCGCCTGGCGCCGACGGTGGAGATCACGCTGTTTCGTGTGGCTCAGGAAGCCGTCAGCAACGCGCTGACGCACAGCCGCTGCCGGCGGGCGTCGGTCCGGCTCGAGTTCGGCGCGACGGGCCTGCACCTGGTGGTGGAGGACGACGGCGTGGGCTTTGATCCGGAGCAGCTGCCCGCCGAGATGATGCGGGGCGAAAACGGCTTCGGCATCTTGCACATGCGCGAGCGGCTGCGGCTGCTGCGGGGCGAATTTCGCATCGTCAGCGCGCCGGGGAAGGGCACCAGGGTATCGGCGCGGGTGCCGTGGGACGTGGCTATGCGCGAGCTGAGCGACGAGGAGGCCGTAGAGCTGGAGCCCGACGACGGGAGGGTCGACGGCGGGGCCGCGCGGCCCGGGCGTGGGGATGCACACCTGAAGCGGGAGCGGTGATGCGGTCCGTAGCAGAAGGGGTTGGGGAGTCGTGCCGATCACGGTGCTCATCGCGGATGACCACCCATTGCTGCGGGAAGGGCTCATGCGCATCCTGGCCATGGAGCCGGACATGCAGGTCGTGGGAGAGGCCAGCAGCGGCCCGGAAGCCGTGGCGCTGGTGGCCAAGTACCGGCCGAACGTGGTCATCATGGATATAAGCATGCCGGGCGGTGGGCTGGCGGCGACGCGGGAAATCGCCAGCCGGTTCCCGGAGGTAGGCGTCATCGTGCTGACGATTCACGATGACGAGCAGTACTTGTACGAACTGGTGCGCGCCGGCGCGAAAGGGTATCTGGTGAAAGATTCGGAGCCCCGGCGGGTGGTGGAGGCCATCCGCATGGTGTGCCAGGGCGGCTCGTACTTGCCGCCCAATCTGATGCACAAAGTGTTAAACGAGTTTCGCCGGCTGCAGGCCGCCGGCGCTCAGGCGCCGCGGGGGCGCGCTCGCGGCGGGCCTGCGGCGCTGACGGCCCGGGAACGGGAAGTGTTGCAACTTATCGTCGAAGGCTGCAGCAACGCACAAATCGCCCGCACGCTTTACATCAGCGAAAAGACGGTGAAAAACCACATCACGAGCATCCTGCGCAAGCTCAGCGTCGGCGACCGCACGCAGGCGGCGGTCTACGCGCTGCAGCACGGACTGGCCCGGCTGCCCGACACATCCCCGCCGCTGACGCGGCGGCCCGCGCTGTAATCGCTGCCGTAAACAGCGCCCGTGCGGCCGACGCGGCGAGCGGCGCCTTAATCACCTGCGCCGCAACCGGCGCCCGCTCGGCCGGCGCGCTGGCCAGCGCCTCAACTGTCGCCTGTTCGGCCGGCTCCGTCATCGGCGCTCGCGCGGGCAGGCGGCGCTCAGCACCGCCTGCCGCGCCGCAAGTGCCGGATGGGAAGTGGCGGAGGACGGGGACTTGCCGCCGCTCGTAGGGGCGTTTTCCGCCCTCGGGGGCATGTTCCCCTCTCAAGGGCGCATTTGCCCCAGTCACGCTCCAGCGGATCGCCACGACGCCTCGAAGCCCGGTTCACCCAGGCCAAGGACTCGCCAGTACAGCGCAAAAGTGAGGGCGAAAAAGAGGCCGTAAAGGACCAGGTACCCGGCGGCGATGGCCCAGCCGTGTGCCAGCACGGGCCGCAGCACCAGCGTGCTCAAGGCCTTCATGGCGAACGTGGAGTGCACGAGGCCGACGAGGAACGGCACCGCGAAAAGCAGCGCCGTTTGGGCTTGCGCGAGGCCTTTCAGCTCATTGAGCGTCAACCCCAGCTGGCCCAAGCGAGCGTAGTAGCGCCGGTCTTCGTCGATTTCGGTGAACAGCCGGAAATACAGCAGGCTGCACGTGGCGGCGAAAAACACCAGGGAGACGAAAAACCCCGCGAACAGCGCCAAGCCGAACTGGCTTATATTCGCGCGATACGCCTCGTACGTGGACGTCAGGCGCACCGCGGCGTCACCCTCGTAGCGCGCTCGCAGGGCGGCCAGGGCCGCCGCCATGCCGGGCTGCCGCCAGCCCGCGCCCGACCAGAGCAAGACGGTCCGCCGCGGCGCATCGGCGTGTTCTTGCCGCCAGCGGGCGAAAAGAGCGTCGCTGACCACCAGCACGTCTTCGGCGTCGTTCAGGAACCGGCCGGCGGGGTCGACGCGCAGGCGCAGCTTGTACTCCGCTCCGCCGACGCTGACGCGCGCCTCGGCCGTCGCATCGTCCGGCGCCTCGGGCCGGAACGAAGTGAAGCGCGGGATGAAAATGCCTTCGTCGTCGCTGGCCAGCGGCGACACGTGTCCTTTGGGGCGGGGCAGCGCCGCGTAGAGCGAGTACGGCACCACCGTCGCCGCGGTGACTTCGATGGAGGCTTGGAGCAACTCCACCTCCAACCGCTGCAGTCCCTTGACCCCGTGGCGCTCCAGCACCTGTTCCACGAAGGCGGCATGTTCCGCCGGAGACTGCCCCGCGGCAAGGTTCAGCTGCAGCGGCTGGGGCGTCGACGCCAGCACGTCTTCCTCGCTGACGACGTACACCGTGAAGATGCTCCCCATGGCCGATATGATGACGGCGATGAGAATGGCCGCGGCCGAGAGCACGCGGTAGTTCTCCTGCAGCTTGTGCGCCAGCTGGCCGACCAGGAGGAACAGGCCGGGCCGCTCCTGCAGGCGGCTCATCCGGCGCAGCCGCTGCAAGACGGCCACGGACGCCTCCCGCATGGCGAAGTACGTGCCCGCCGACACCATGGCGGTGACGGGAACAACGCCGGCGACGACGGTTTGGGGCCGCGGCATGCTGGCCCAGGCGTAGCCGGTCGCGATGAGCAAGACGCCCAGCAGGGCCTTGGCCTTGGAGAAGGTCGGCGGCTCCAGAGGCTTGCGTCCGGCGCGGATGAGCTCGATGACGCTGCGGCGCAGCACGCCCCGCACCGACAGCAGCGAGACGACAAGGAACATGGCCCCGAAGACGAGGAGCGTCTGCCGCCACACGGGCCAGCCCAGGTAGACCGGCAGCGGGGCGGGCAGCTGCAGCAACGCGCTGACGGCCATGAAGAACAGCCTCAGGAACAGCACGCCCAGCGCCAGTCCCGCGGTCAGCGCCGTCACCGCGACGGCGGCGTTTTCCCACAAGATGACCCAAACCAGCTGCCGGCGCGTCAAACCTAGGAGCGACAGCAGGCCGAATTCTTTCGTGCGCGAGCGGAGGAACGCCGCGCTCGAGTAAAGCATGAAGAGGAGCGTAAAGACGGCCAGGACGATGGAGGCCGCTTCCATTCCTCTTGCGACGAAGCCGGCGCCGAGATACCCGCTCGTCAAATCGGGGTGCAGCGCCAGGGAGGTGTACAGGAAGTAAATCATGACGCTGAACGCGGCGCTCCCCAGGTACGCCAGGTAGCGGCCGCGGTTTTGCCAGACGTTCCTAGCGGCCAGCCGGCGCAAGTTCACGGTCGCCACCTCCGATGACGGCCAGAACGTCCAGGATTTGCTGGAAGAACGCCTCGCGGCTGCTGCCGCGGCGCAGTTCGTTGTAGAGGCGGCCGTCGCGGATGAAGAGGATGCGCCGGCAGTAGCTGGCGGCTAACGGGTCGTGGGTCACCATGGTGATGGTGACGCCGCTTTCGTTCATCCGCGCGAAGGTTTCCATCAAGTCTCGGGCCGCCTTGGAGTCCAGGTTGCCCGTGGGCTCGTCGGCCAGCAAGATGGCGGGCTCGTGAATAATGGCCCGCGCCGCGGCGGCGCGCTGCTGCTGCCCGCCCGACACTTCATACGGGTACTTGTGCAAGATGTCGGCGATGCCCAGGCGCCGGGCCACCTCGTGCAGCTTCGCCCGGATTTCCCGCACGGGCCGGCGGTCCAGCACCAGGGGCAGGACGATGTTTTCGCCTATGGTGAGGGTGTCGAGCAAGTTGTAGTCCTGGAAGACGAAACCGAGCCGCCGGCGGCGGAACCGGGCCAGTTCGTCGCCCTGGAGCGTGGCGGTGTCGACGCCTTCGATGCGCACCGTGCCCGCGGTGGGCTTGTCGATGGTGGCGAGAAGGTTGAGCAGCGTCGTCTTGCCGCTGCCCGAAGGGCCCATGACGCCGACGAACTCGCCTCGCTCCACGGCGAAGGACACGTCGGCAAGGGCGCGGGTCGCCACTTGGCCCCGGCTCCCGTACACTTTGCTGAGGTTGACGGCCTCCAGCACGATCACGGCCATGCCTCCTTCCGGTCACTCTACGGCCAGTGTACAAGCGGCCGGGGCCGCCAGCCAGCGAATCGCCTTACAAACGGGCCCCGCAACCTTACAATTTTGTCACTTTGCCGTCACGAAGGCGCCACGGCTGTTCGTCGCGGACGCGTCAAGGCGTCCCGCAAGGGGGCGTAGATGGACGGGTCGCGGGCAAAGCGGATGCGCACGCAGGTGCCCCGGCCGGGCTGCGAGTCGATGGTGAGGCGATGGCCGAGGCGCCGGCAAATTTCCCGGGCGAGGTACAGCCCCAGGCCCGTGGAGCCAGGGTACGCGCGGCCGGCGGCGCCGGTGAAAAACGGCTCGCAGACCCGGCCCAGATCCTCGGGCGGAATGCCGATGCCGTCGTCCTCCACCTCCAGCACCGTGTCGCCTTCTTCCAGCGCGAAGCGAATCGTCACGTGCCCGTCGCCTTCGGGCCGCGCCGCGTACTTGACGGCGTTGCCGATGATCTGCTCCAGCACCAGCCGCAGCCATTTGGCGTCGCTGTGGACCGTGAGGCGTTCCTCGGGCACGTCGGGCCCGGCCGGTTCCAGGCGCGGGAACACCCTGTGGGCGATGAAGGCGCGGCGGTAGTCGTTGACGACTTGCCTGGCCAGGCTGGGCAGGTGCACGGGCTCCAGCTTCAGGTCAGCGGCGAACTGGTCCAGCCGGATCGCGTTGAGCAGCGCCTGCAGCGAACGCTGGATGCGGTCGATTTCCTCGGCGATGCTGGCGATGAACGCTTCCGGGTCCGCGAGGCCGTCGCGCCGCGCTTTTTGCAGCTCCAGATCGATGACCGCCACGGGCGTCTTCATGTGGTGGGCCCACTGGCTGAGGAAGTGCAGCCGCTGTTGCGTGCGCACGCGTTCACCGGCGAACTCGGTCTGCAGGCGGGCGAAGAGCGTCGCCCACGCGTCGGCGTACACGCGCTGCTCCAGCGTCCGGGGCGTTTCCAGGATGCTCATCTCTTCGGGAGTGGCGTCGCGGCCAACGCGGGCGAGGCGCTGGTAGAAGGGTGCCTGCCGGCGGTAATCCACCAGGAGAAAAGCCACGAGGCCGGCAAAGCCCAGCAGCACGAGGTAGGCCACGTTGGCGAACTGCAGCGAGGCGCCTTGGAGCGTCAGGTCCAGCTGGACCACCGCGGCGCTCGAGAGGCCAAAGGCGGCGTAGAAAAGGATATACGGCAGGCGATCGCGCAAAAAGGCGCGCAGCGTGTACTCGTTCACCCTTCTCGTCCACCTTTCTCAGACAGGGCGGGCAAGTTCAGTCGATACCCTTGGCCCCGTTTGGTCTCAATGGCGTTCTCCAGCCCCAGCTCGGTCAGGCGGCGCCTCACGCGCGCGACGTTGACGCTCAGCGTATTGTCTTCCACGAACTCGACGTCGTCCCACAGAGCTTCCAGCAGCTCCTCCCGGCTGACGATTTGCCCCGGCCGCCGGGCGAGGCACTCCAGCAGGCGGAACTCGCGCGGCGTCAGCTCCACCGAGCGGCCTCCGTAGCTGGCAACGCCGGAGCCCTTGTTCAGCTCCAGGCCCGCCACGTACAGGACCGGATCGTCTTGGGCCGGGGCGTACTCGCCGTAGGCGCGCCGCAGGCTGCTGCGCACTTTGGCCACGAGGAGCTCCAAATTGAACGGCTTGACGAGATAGTCGTCGCCGCCGTGTTCGAGGGCGCGCACTTGATCCAGGTCGTCCGAGCGGGCGGAAATGAAAATGATAGGCGCTTTCGACACGGTGCGCAGGTGGCGGCACCAGTAAAAGCCGTCGTAGCGCGGCAAATTGACGTCGAGCAAGATGAGGTGCGGGCGGTGCCTCAGGTACTCTTCTTTCACGTTGGCGTCGCCCGCCGTCTCCACCACGTCGAAGCCGTAGCGGCGCAGCTCGCCGGCCAGGAGGGCCGAAAGCTTTGCGTCGTCCTCGACGATCATGATGCGGTAGCTTCCGTGCTCGTCCATGAAGGCCGCTCCTCGTCGTTTCTCCTTGCAATCATTCTAGCATGCGGGCGGCGGGCCGCCGGAACGGGCGGGCGGCGGCGCCGGCGAGTGGCAAACAGGAGCCGGTTCCTACGCGGCGCGCAGGCACGCCGGGCCGTCCCCGAATAGACTGGCACCGACGGAGCTGGCCTGTCACGGTTCGGGGGTCTGGCCATGCGCGACCTGGTGGAACGGTTTCAGCAGCTGTCGGCGCGGGAGCGGGAAGTGCTGGTCCTCATCGCCCAGGGGCTGACCAACGACGAGATCGCTCGCGCGCTGTTCATCAGCCCGCACACGGTGAAAAATCACGTGAGCCGCATTTACCAGAAGCTGGGGATGGACGACCGCACGAAGGTGGCCATCTGGGCGGTCCGGCTCGGGATTGTGCCGCTGGAGAGCGCCGGGGAGGAAGGCGGGACCCGGGAGGGCCCTGCGGCGGCCGACGGAGAGCGGAGCGAGGTGCGGGAACCGGGTTAGCCGCAAGGGAAGCCGCGCTCAGTTCCGCCGGCGCGCCTGGTGAAGGAAGGTCCGGCGCGCTCGGCGAAGGGTGCGGCGACGACACTGTGGGCTCCGGAGGCGGCTATGGAGGACAAGCAGGCGGTTCTGGAAGGGACCGTCGAGCGCATCACGTTCCGCAACGAGGAAAACGGCTACACGGTGCTGCGGCTCGCGCCGGACGAGGCGGGCGGCGCGGAGCCGGTAGCCGTGGTGGGGCGTTTTCCGGCGGTGGCGGTGGGCGAGCGGCTGCGCCTTTGGGGCCAGTGGGTGCACCATCCGCAGTACGGCCGGCAGTTTGCGGCCACGGATTTCGTCGTGGTGGCGCCGAGCACCGTCGAAGGTATCCGCCGCTACTTGGGCTCGGGGTTGATCAAAGGCATCGGGCCGGCGCTGGCGGACCGCCTGGTGCGGCATTTCGGCGTGGACACGCTGTACGTCATCGAACACGAGCCGGAGCGGCTGCTGGAGGTCGAAGGCATCGGGCCGCAGCGGGCGGAGGCCATCGCCCGCGGCTTGCGGCAGCAGCGGGCGATCCGGCAAGTGATGGTGTTCCTGCAGGGGCACGGCATCAGCCCGGCCTACGCGGCGCGCATTTACCGCGTCTACGGGGACGAGGCGGTGGAGCGGGTGCGGGCCAATCCGTACCGGCTGGCGGCGGAGGTGCCGGGTATCGGCTTTAAGACAGCGGACGGCATCGCGCGGTCGGTAGGGATTGCGCCGGACGCGCCCGAGCGGCTGGCGGCGGGGTTGGAGTATGCGCTGGAGGAGGCGGCCGGGCGGGGGCACGTGTGCCTGGCGCGGGAGGAGCTGCTGGAGCAGGCGGCGGAGCTGCTGGAGGTGGACAAGGCTCGGCTGGTGCCGGTCCTGGAGGAGCTGGCGGCCAAAGGGCGGCTGGTGGTCGACGCGGGGCCGGGCGCAGAGCCGGTGGTCGGGGGCTTGTTCGGCGGCGCCGGCGCGACGGCCACCGGCGAGACCGGCGGCGAGGTGTACGTCTATTTGCCGCGCCTGTACCGGGCCGAGACGGAGCTGGCGGCGGGGCTGCGGCGGCTGCACGAGCGCTTCGTGCCGCTGCGGGTCGTCGGGGGCCCGATGGCGTGGCCGGAGCTTGTAGAACGGGTCGAGCGGGAAAGCGGGCTGCGGCTCAGCGACGAGCAGCGAAAGGCCGTGTTGGCGGCGCTGGAGCACGGCGTCTTCGTGTTGACGGGCGGCCCGGGCACGGGCAAGACGACGATTTTGCGGGTGCTCATCGCGTGTCTCGAGGCGGCGGGGCAGCGGGTCGAGCTGGCGTGTCCCACGGGCCGGGCGGCGCAGCGGCTGAAAGAGGCCACGGGCCGGGAGGCGCGCACGATTCACCGGCTGCTGGAGTTCGGCCCGGTGGAAGGTGAAGGCTTTCGCTTCCAGCGCAACGAGCGCCGTCCCTTGGAGGCCGACGCGGTCATCATCGACGAGGCGTCCATGATGGACGTTTCCCTGGCGTACCACCTGGTCAAAGCCGTCGCCCCGGGCACGCGGCTCATCCTAGTGGGCGACGTGCAGCAGCTGCCGCCGGTGGGGCCGGGGTACCCGTTGCGCGACATCCTCGACGCGGGTGTGGTGCCTGTGGCGCGGCTCACCCGCATTTTCCGCCAAGAGCGGCAGAGCCTCATCGTCTACAACGCCCACCGCATCCTGCGGGGCCAGGAGCTCATCGTCAACCGGGCGGACGGCGACTTTTTCTTCATCGAATGCGACGACCCGGAGGAGACGGCGGCGCTGGTGCGGGATTTGGCGGTGCGGCGGGTGCCGGGCTTCATCGGCGGCGACCCCGTCGACGACGTGCAGGTGCTGAGCCCCATGCGCCGGACGGCGACGGGCGTGGATCATCTGAACGAGCTGCTGCAGGCCAGTCTCAATCCGCCGTCGTCGGCCAAGCCGGAGCTGCGGGCGGGGGCGTCCACGTTCCGGCTCGGGGACAAGGTGATGCAGACGCGCAACAATTACGAGAAAAACGTATTCAACGGGGACATCGGGCGCATCGTCGACGTGGACCCGGAGGCGGGGACGCTGTGGGTGACGTTCCCGCAGCCGGAAGGACCGCAGACGGTGCAGTACGAAGTGAGCGAGCTGGACGAGCTGGCGCTGGCGTACTGCATCACGGTGCACAAGAGCCAGGGCAGCGAATACCCGGCGGTCATCTTGCCCCTGACGACGCAGCACTACGTGATGCTGCAGCGGAATTTGCTGTATACGGCGGTGACGCGGGCGAAGCGGCTCGTGGTGCTGGTGGGCAGCCGCCGGGCGCTGCGGATGGCGCTGGACGGCATCAACGAAGAACCGCGGACAAGCCTGTTGGCGGCGCGCTTGCGCCGCGGGGTGGGGGAGGCTGGATGAAGAAGCAGGGACGGACCGTGGACGGCGGCGGGCGCCGCCGAGCCGCGAGGCGAGCTTTGTTTCTTGGCGCGTGGTGCGTGCTGATCTGGCTTGGGGCGAGCGCTCTCCTCGGCGGAACGGCCAGGCCCGGGGTGGCTTCGGCGCAGGCTTTGCCCCCGGACGCGGTGGTCGAGAAAGCCCCGGCCGCGATGGCCGATGGCGTGACGGCCGCGAGGGTTGATGAAGGGGCGGCGATGGTGGACGAAGCGGCGCTCGCCTTCTCGGCGCAGAGCCCGGCGGCGGGCAGCGGGGTGCAGTTCGGCCTGCACGTAGGGGACACACCGGAGGCGTTCGCCTGGCAGGCGCCGCTGGCGATACGGCTGGGAGCGGACGTAGTGGCGCTGGAGTTCCGCTGGGACGTGGTGGAGCCGCAGGCGAGCCGGTTTGCCTGGGCGGCGTTTGACGAGGCGGTGGCCGCGGCGCGGGAGGCGGGCGCGCGCATCGTGGGCGTCTTGCACTATCCGGCGCATTTGCCGCCCTTGTCGCGATCGCTGCGCATCGGCTGGCCCAGCGCGCACGCGGACGACTGGGACTTTTTCGTGCAGCGGGTGGTGGCACGCTACGGCGCAGATATTGAAGATTGGATTGTCGTGCGCGGGAGGGCCGGGGCACGCGACCCGGTGCTGGCGGCGGCGGACGCCGAGTACGACGCACAGCTGGCGCAGGTGACGGCGCAGGCGGTGCGGGCCGCCGGCGGCCGGCGGGTGTTCGCCGCCGCTCCGGGAGCGGATTTGCTCTGGCTGGCGGTGTTCGCCGCCCGCGGAGGGCTCGCGGCGGTCGACGGGCTGGCGCTGGACGTGAACCGCTGGCCGGCGGCGCCGGAGGGGCTGGCGCTGGTCATCGACGACGTGCAGCAACTGGCCGCGCAAATGGGCCTCGCACCGGAGCTGTGGGTGTGGCGGTTCGGGTATCCGACGCATCGAGGGTTGTCGGACACGGAGCCGCGCCGGCCGGGGGTGAGCGCGGCCCAGCAGGCGGCCTACATGGTGCGGGCCCACGTGTTGCTGGCTTCGGCGGGCGTGTCGACGGTATTCTGGCGCGAGCTGATGGACGCCGGGCGGTCCGAGACGGACGCGGCGGCCAATTTCGGGCTGTACGAAGCTCCCGGACGGGGCAAGCCGGCGGCGTTCGCGTACCGGACGATGCTGGACATGCTGGCCGGGCTGTCGTACGTGCCCGCGGAGGCCGCGACGTTCGTGCTCTCGTCGGCGGCACCGGCCCCGCAGGCCGAGCCGGCGCTGGCGGCTGAGGAGCTGGCCGCCTCTGGGGCGTCGCCCGCCGAGGCCGGTGCCATACGGTCCCAGGCGGCCGGTCCCGTGCCAGCTGTGCTGGCCGATGCCGTGCCAACGGCACCGGACGCGGCCACCGAGAAGCTGCATGCCTCCGGGGGCTTGCGTCTCGATGCTGAAGCCATCGTCGTCGCCGCCAGTGGACAGCCGTTGCACGCCCATTTGTTCGCCGGGAAAGGGCGGGCCGTCCTCGTGCTGTGGACGAGCCCGTACCCGGGCGACGGCGAGGCGTTGCTGCAAGCGCTGGACGGCGCCCCGGTGCGAGTGTACGACTTGTACGGGCGGCCTCTGGATACCGTCGTGCCGTCGCCGGAGCCCCTTTACCTGGAGCTGCTGATGCCATCGTGAGGGGGCGCGAAGGCGGCAAAATGTCACCCCGGCGCCGCGGTTTTCGGCCTGCCGGGCTTGCGGCTTGTTGCCGCTGAAATTACCGCGCTTCGCGGGTGGCGGGGGTACTTGCGGCCCGCTAGGATAGGGCGCGGAGGCGATGGAGCGGCGGCCGGCGGCCAAAACCGGCGGGCCGCAGCCAGCGGGCCGGGGTGCCGGCGTCCCCGTGAAAAAAGGAGAGCAGAGCATGGCTGATACTCGGCCCGAGTGGGAAGCCGTCGACGCGTTTTTGGCCGCGGAAGGCCTGAGCGTCACGACGGCCCAGCTGCTGGCGGATCCGGCGCGGCAACGGCTGAGCGCGTTGTGCCTCATCGAACACGACGGGCGCGTCTTGATGCTGCAGCGGCTGAAAGAGCCGTTTGCCGGCTACTGGACCGCGCCGGGCGGCAAGCTCCTGCCCGGAGAAAATCCCAGGGAAGCCGTCCTGCGGGAGGTGCGGGAGGAGACGGGTCTGCTGCTGACGACGCCTGAGCTGCGGCTCATCGCGTCCGAAACGGGGCCCGAGAACTACAACTGGCTCCTCTTCTTCTTCCGGGCCTCTCCGCAAGCGGGCTCTTCCCCGGCGTCGTACCTGCAGGGCCCGCGGCCGAGCCGTGAGGGACGGCTTGACTGGCTGCCGGCCGACCGGCTGGCCGAGGAGAAAATTCCCAACGTGGAGCGGCGGCTTCTGCCGTACGTCCGCGCCGCAGGCGGCCCGCCGTATTTCGCCCGCGTCCACTTCGCCTCCGATAAAGAAATCGCAGAGTTGGACGTCCGTCCGCTGGAACGCCGGCGCTGACGGGCGTCCGGCGGGAGGTGGAGGGCCGTGGCACTGGCGTCGGCTTGGCGGCGGGCCACGGTGTATGCGGTCGTCGACGGGCACGGCCGGCGGCACTGGCGCTGGACGCTGAAACCGCTGGTGGACGCGGCCTACTGGCGCAAGACCGGTGCGCGGCTTTTCGTGCCGCTGTCGCCGCCGCTGCCGGCCATGTGGGCGGAGTTGGCCTGCCGCACCGCGGCGCGGCTTGAGACAGCGGCCGAAGCGGACGGTGCCGCACGGCCGCCCGGGCTCGAGCGGCTGCTGGGGCGGCTTCCTTGGTTCGCTCACTTTATGCCCTCAGATACGCCCCAAACCCGCTATACTAGACCGTTGGAGAACAGGCTGTCCTTGGGCAAGAGGCCGGCTGCCGAGCCGGATTGCAACGCCCAGCATGCCCTCGACGCCGTCGCAGGCATCGTGCGGCGGGTCGAACGGGCGCTGCGCTGGGCCGGCTGGAACGGCGGCGTAAGCCCGGGCGAGCCGCTGCCGCTCTGCGGGGAAGAGGAGGCAAGAGAGTTTACGGCGCCGCCGGCGGAGGACGTGGCCGCCGTCGCGGAAGCGCTGCGGGGACGCCTGTTGAGCCTGCGAGAAGCGGAGACGTTCATCGAGCAGCAAGGCCTGGCCCTGTCGCGCCCCGCGGCCGAGTGCCTCACGTGGCTGGCTGCCAGCGGCCAGCTGCGGCAGTGGCCGGGCATCCGGCGGAACGCGCTGGGCATGATGCAATGCGTGCGGTGCGGCGAGACGGAGAAGCTGCACGCCTGGGAATGCGCGGCGTGCGGGAGCCCGCAGTGCTGGCAGTGCGAAGCCTGCCGCTCTATGGGCGCCGTGCGCTCCTGCACGGTGCTGTACGCCGCGGCAGCGGAAAACAACGTCCCGGCGGCCGAGCCTCGGGCCGTTACGATACGCTCGCCGCAGCTGACGCCGGCGCAGCGACGGGCCGCCGACGCGCTGTATCGCTTTGTCGCATCGCACCTGGAGCAGGCGGCGGGGGAGCGTCGCGGCAGCTTCGCAGGCGCTTCCGGAAAGGCGGAGCCGCGCGACGCCGTGGTCTGGGCCGTGTGCGGCGCCGGCAAGACGGAGATGGCCTTCGCCGCGGTAGGCAAGGTGCTGGAGCAGGGCGGAAGGGTCTTGTTTGCCATTCCGCGGCGCGACGTGGTGCGGCAGCTGGGCGAGCGGCTGCGGGAGGCGTTCCCGGGCGCGGAACTGCAAGTGCTGCATGGCGGACTTGACCGGATTGTCGTGCCCATGCTCTCGCCGGGGTCGCTCACCGTGGCCACGACGCACCAGGTGCTGCGGTATTACCGGGCGTTCGATTTGGTCGTCCTGGACGAAGTCGACGCGTTTCCTTACCGCGGCAGTCGCATGCTGGCCGAGGCGGTGGTGCGGGCTACGGCGCCCGGGGGACTGCGCATCCGGATGACGGCCACGCCGGACCGGGAGCTGCTGCGCCGGGCGGAGGCCGGCGAATGCGTATTGGTTCGCGTTCCCGCACGCTATCACGGCTATCCGCTGCCGGTGCCGGAACTGGTCGTCGACCGGCGGTTGGGCGATCTCGAGCGAGGCGCCGTCCACGGCAAGCCTTTCCGCCCGTCGCCGACGCTGCTTTCGCTCATTGAACGCAGCCTGAGTGCGACGCCGCCCGCGCGCGTCCTGCTCTTCGTGCCGACGATCTTGGCCGCGGAGCGGGTCGGGAAGAGCCTTGCCGAGGCGATGCCCGGCGACGTGCTGTGGTCTCACGCGCAGGATCCCGAGCGGGACGGCAAGCTCGCCGCGTTCTTGCGGGGCGAGGGCCGGGTGTTCGTGGCCACCAGCATCCTCGAGCGGGGCGTGACCGTGCCGGACGTGGACGTGATCGTGTTGTACGCCGACGCGGAACGCATTTTTCAAGAGCCTGCGCTCATACAAATGGCTGGACGAGTCGGCCGGACCATGGAGCGGCCTACGGGGCGCGTGGCGTTCGTCGGGCGTCGGATTACGGCGGCGATGCGGGCGGCGGTGCGGCACATTCAAAGCATGAACGAAGAAGCCGCGGCGCTGGGCTTGCTCCGGGTGCCGCTCGGTCAGGCGGGGGGCGAGAGCCCTACCGCGAACGTGAACGGGGCCCAGGGCGCCCGCGACACCGGGTTGGACGGCGAACTGGACCCGGCGGCTGTTGCGGCCGGGCGGGTGGACGTTCGGTGAGGCACGTGGGGAGAATGCCGGCGGCGCGGAGCCTGGCAGCGGCGCTGGTTCCCCTGCGGCCGTACGTGCGCCGGGCGGGCCAGGCGCTGCTGGATCTTCTGCTTCCCGAGCCGCCGCCGTGTCCGGCGTGCCGCCGGCCGAAGGAGCCGGATGAACCGGGAATATGCCCGAACTGCCTTGAGCGGATGCCCTTGCTGGTGCCGCCGCTTTGCCGGCGGTGCGGCCAGCCGCTGCGCGGCGAAGCCGCCCAGGCCGAACTGTGCCGCCTGTGCCGGCAGGAAGGGCGCTTTTTCGCCTTCGCCCGGGCGCCGGCGGTCTACGACGGGGCCGTGAAAGACTGGATTCACCGGTTCAAGTACGGCGGCGAGCGGGAACTGGGCGAAGCGCTGGGCGTGCTCATGGGGCGGTTCCTCGAGCGCGAGCGGGTGCTCTGGCCCCTGGACGCCGTCGTGCCGGTGCCGCTGCATCCGTCTCGCTTGCAAGAGCGGGGCTTCAACCAAGCGGAGGTGCTGGCGAAGGCCGTCGGCGCCTGGGTGGGACGGCCCGTCTGGACCGACGTCTTGCAGCGGGCGCGCTCGACGGAGACGCAGACGAAACTGCCGGCTCGAGCCCGGCGGGACAACGTGCGCGGCGCCTTTCGATCCTACCGCGCTCAGAGGATCGCGGGAAAGCGGCTTCTGCTGGTGGACGACGTACTCACGTCGGGCGCGACGGCGGACGAGGCGGCGCGGACGCTGCTCAAAGCGGGCGCCGCGCAGGTGAACGTCCTTTGCCTCGCGGCGGGGATGCTGCCCGAGGCGTGGTGAGCCGCCGGGCGGGCGCCGCCGGAAATTGGCACTCAAGCGGCCAGGCGCCGGTGCCGAGTAGAAAAATAGAAAGCAGCTGGGGTGGGGCACGGTGAAGATTTCCAACAGCCAGTTCGAGCAAGTCGCGAAACTGTTCGCAGCCAACATGCGCATGCAGCGCGCCGAGAAGGCCGGCGGCCCCGGCGCGGTGCAGCGACCCGATAAAGTCGAGCTGTCGCGGGAAAGCCGGGAAGTGCAGGCCGCGTACAAGGCCATCGCGGCCGCGCCCGACGTGCGGGCGGAACTGGTGGCCGAGATCAAGGCGCGGATCGAAGCCGGCCAGTACAACATCCCCGGCCGGGAAGTGGCGCGCAAGATGCTGGCGCGTGCGTTGGCGGATCGGCTCCGCTAATGCAGGGGCGATTTCACGAAGGGCCGGGAGGAGCGCCGTGGACACGAGCGTTTGGCAGCAGCTGATAGATCTGCTGACGACGGAATGCAGCGTTTTGCGGGAGCTGGTCGCCGCCGCCGAGCGGCAGAAGCAGGCGCTGCTTCTGCGCGATCAGCAGGGCGTGGAGGCGGCTACCAAGGAGCAAGAGGCCCTCTTGGCGGAGCTGCACCGCTGCGAGGCGGAGCGGCTCGCGTTGGTGGCGGGCGGTCTGGCCCGAGAGGGCTCCGCGCCTCACGCGGTAACGCTGCAGGCACTCGTTGAAGCGGCGCCGGAGGCGAAGCGCGCCAGGCTGGCCGCACTGCGCGACGATGCGCGCTCTCTGGTGCGGCAGCTGTCCACGCTGACCGAGACCAACGCCCAGCTCCTTAGGCAAGAGCTCGCGTTCATCGACCTTTACATGAGCATCCTCAGCCCCGACGCGGGGATCGACGCGTATCACGACCCGGCCCGGGCCAGGCGGCCGGCCGGCGGCGCGCCGGTGGCCTTCGACACCCGCGCGTGAAGCACGGCGGACACGGAACGAGGGGTTGCCATGCGCTCGACGTTTTTCGGCATTGACATCGCGCGACGGGCCCTGCAGGCGCAGCAGCGGGCGCTGGACGTGGTGGGCCACAACATCGCCAACGCCAACACCGAAGGGTACTCGCGGCAGGTGGCCATCCACCAGACGACGCCGCCGTGGACGTACCCGTCTCGCCACATGCCCGCCGGCGCGGGGCAAGTGGGCACGGGCGTGCAAATCGTGGCCATCCAGCGCGTGCGGGACTCGTTCATCGACATGCAGCTGCGCAACGAGACCGAGTCGGCCGGGCGCTGGGAGGCGCGCCGGGACGCGCTGCGGCAGGTGGAGCTCATCTTCATGGAGCCCTCCGACCTGAGCATCCGCAGCGCCCTGGACCAGTTCTGGCAGTCGCTGCAGGACTTGCACCAGCAGCCCGAGAGCGACGCGGCGCGGGCGGTCGTGCGCGAGCGGGCGCTGTCGCTGACGGCCACGTTCCAGCACGTGTACAAGCAGCTGACCGACTTGCAGTGGGACCTGGACCGGCTGGCCCGGCTGGAGGTCGAGAAGATCAACAGCCTGGCCGAGCGCCTGGCCGACGTGAACGCCCAGATCTTCCGCGTCGTCAACTCGGGCCAGGAGCCCAACGACTTGCTGGACCGCCGCGATCAGCTGCTTTTGGAGCTGTCGGAGCTGGTCGACATCGACGTGGTCATCCACGACAACAAGATGGCCAGCGTCTCCATCGGCGGCCTGTCCATCGTCAACGGCAACCACGTCACGTTCTTGCGCGCCGTGCCCGATCCGGCCAAGCAAGACATGGTGACCATCCGCTGGGGCGACACCGACTGGGTTGTGCAAGTGCAAAACGGCCGGCTGGCCGGCGTGCTGGAGGCCCGGGATGAGCTGGTGGCCGGGTATCTGGCCTCGCTCGACCGGCTCGCGGCGGCGCTCATCGAGGAGTTCAACGCCGTGCACCGCCAAGGGTACGGTCTCGACGGCTCCACAGGCGTCGATTTCTTCGTCGGCACGGGCGCCAGGGACATCGATCTGTCTCAGGACATTCTGCAGAGCTTGGCCAAGATCGCGGCGTCCCGGTCGGGCGCACCGGGCGACGGCAGCAACGCGCTGGCGCTGGCCAACGTGTACCTGCAGCCGGCGGCGGATCTTGCCGGCGTCAGCATGCGGGATTTCTTCGCGTCGCTCATCTCCGGCATCGGCGTGGCGGCGCAGAAGGCCAACGACATGGTGGCAAGCCAAGAAGTGCTGGTTGAGCACCTGAAGAACCGCCGCGACTCCATTTCGGGCGTGTCGCTGGATGAGGAAATGATCGACATGATCCGCTTCCAGCACGCCTATGCGGCGGCGGCGCGTGTTCTCACGGCCATGGACGAAATGCTGGACACCATCATTACCCGCTTGGGCGTCGTCGGCCGCTGACGCCGCGTGACGCAGGCTTCGGGGGGCAAGGGCCATGCGCGTTACCAACAACATGATCGCCCGCAACGCGGTCAACAACCTCAACTTGCACCTGCGCCGGCAGGAGGAGCTGCACTACCAGCTCGCGTCGGGCAAGCGGCTGCGGGTGCCGTCGGACGACCCGGCCGCCACGTCGCACAGCATGCGGCTGCACAGCGACCTGACGCACACGAAGCAGTACCGGGCCAACATCGGCGTGGCGCTTTCGTGGCTCGAGGCCACCGACTCGGTGCTGAACGAGGTTGGGCAAGCGCTGCAGCGGGTGAAGGAGCTGGCCGTCTACGGCGCCAACGGCGTGCTGCCGCAGGACGCCCGCGACGCCATCGCGCGCGAAGTTGATCAGATCTTGGAGCACCTGGTGGACTTGGCCAACTCCAGCCACGCCGGGCTGTACTTGTTCGGCGGCCACAGAACGACGACACCCCCTTACGTGCTTAGCGGCGGCAAGGTAAGTGAGTACCAGGGCGATACGGGCCGGCGAGAGTTAGAGATCGCAAGCGGCGTCAAGATCGCCGTCAACGTCCTTGGTTCGGAGCTGTTCGACCAGATTTTCCAGGCCGTCACAAAGCTGCGGGATGCGCTTTACGAGGAGGGCGACACGGCCACGGTGGGCAACCAGTCCCTCGCGGAAGTGGAAGATGCGCTGGATACGTTGCTCCGCGTCCGGGCCGACGTGGGCGCCCGCATCAACCGCCTGGAGCTGGCCGACGCGCGCATGCAGGAGCTGGAGCTCAACGTGGAGCAGCTCATCTCGGACAACGAAGACGTTGATCTGGCGCGGGCCATCATCGACCTGAAGGTGGCGGAAAACGTGTACCGGGCCGCCTTGGCCTCGGGCGCCCGTATCATCCAGCCGACGCTTCTCGACTTCTTGCGCTGATGCCACCACGACCTCAGGCGCCGGCCGCACGGACGCGGCCGGCGCTGCGCTTCAGGAAAGTACTGTCAGCAGATTCCAGCAGAGTTTCAGCCACGGAAGGCGAATACTGAGGACAGGGTTTTTACCATTCCTGGGGAGGGGCGACCAGTGATGCGCCTGATGACACCCCGCTTCGGCGAACTCGAGATCAAAGAAGAGGACATCGTCGTCTTTCCCGCGGGCATACTAGGCTTCGACGACGTGAAACGCTACGTGCTGCTGGAGCATAGCGAAGGCAGTCCGTTTCATATACTGCAGGGAGTGGATGACCCTGCGGTTGCCTTCGTGCTCATCGACCCGCGGACGTTTCGGCCGGACTACCAGGTCGACATTGACCGCGAGCAGGTGGCGGTCCTGGAGCTGGAAGACGAGGCCGATGCGGTGGTGATGGCCATCGTCACCGTGCCGGAGGGCAATCCGGAGGGGATGACGGCCAACTTGCAGGCGCCCATCGTGTTCAACGCCAAGAAGCGCCTCGGCTGCCAAGTCGTCCTCCCCGAGGGGCCGTGGCGCATCCGGCACTCGATCCTGGCCGAGCTGCAGGCGGCGGCCGGAAACGAAGACGGCGGAACCGGCGCTGCGGCGGGCCAAGCGGCCGCCTTGGCGGAGGGCAAGGCCGTCGGCTGAGGGCGGCTGCGGCCGGCGACCAGGCAGGGCGTCCAAGGAGGGACTCATGCCATGCTCGTATTGACCCGCAAGCGCGACGAGAGCATCATGATTGGCGACGACATCAAGATCATCGTCGTCGATGTGCGCGGTGACCAGGTAAAGCTCGGGATCGATGCGCCGCGGCATATCCCCGTGCACCGGGAGGAAGTTTACCGGGAGATCCAAGAGGAAAACCGCCGCGCGGCGCTCAAGGCCACGCAGGACTTGTCTGCCCTTGATCAAGTGTTGCGGCGGTCGAGCGATCTGCCGCTGGGAAAGGGAACGCCCGCGGCCGGCGACGGGTCCGGTGGCGCGCGGGACGGAGACGAAGCCTAACCCTTTCTTTTTTGCGACTGTCTCATTCTCCGCTCATCAATTGGCTGGACCCTACCGCTTGCCTGACGCCCACCTAAGCCCTTACATCCACCTTGCGTCCCGCCACCACAATGTGTGCCAATTCGACGATGACCCGCCCGGGTCTGAACGTTCCTTCGACCCGCCCCTCGGCAACTCGTATGTCGACGCGATGTTTCGGCGCATAGTCTATGTTCACTTGCCGCGTATCGGGCCATTTTTCCCTGGCCAGTTCCGCGACGACGTTCGTAGACACTTCGATCCGGGCAAAGCGATCGCCTTCACGCGCGATTTGGGCGATGTATTCCAGGATGGCTTCCTGTCCTTGCTGTGCTTCCTCTTTCGCGATTTGATGAGTTGGCCGCAGGCCAATGTCCGCCAGCGCTTGACTTGGATCGATCCGTATTTGCGGCAATTGGACACGAAGATGCAGCTGCGGCCATACCGTGTGTATCCGGATAGGTGGGACCATCCTGAATCGACATCCCTTCTGTAGGCAAGATCGACAGTGTCCCGGCCTGTCTTGAGACGCCGGTGCCAATTCCGGTGTGGTTGCGTTGCTATGACCGTTTGGAGCTTAAGACGCTCTGACGCTGTTTTTCAAAAAACGATAGAACCCTAAAGTGGTTCTCTCGGCGTGACGATACAGGTAGTGAGCGACCTGCCCGGCAAAGCTTTCTCCGGCAAGGAGGCCGGAAAAGCGATGCAAAGGAGGTGGGGTGTTCCCCTTGCATAAGCAAGCTGAACGGGCAGGCGCCGGCGGAAAACCGCACAATCAATATCATCAAGGAGGATGAAGCACACATGCGTATCGCCAACAACATCATGGCGATGAACGCACATCGTCAGCTCGTTGTCAACCAAGACCAGATCGCTAAGTCGATCGAAAAGTTGTCCTCGGGCCTCCGGATCAACCGGGCGGGCGACGATGCCGCGGGCTTGGCTATTTCGGAAAAGATGCGCGGCCAAATCCGCGGCCTCAAGATGGCGATGAAGAACGCCCAGGACGCCATCTCACTGATTCAAACGGCGGAGGGCGCTCTGCAGGAGACGCACGCCATCCTGCAGCGAATGCGTGAGTTGGCGGCTCAGGCAGCCAGCGACACCAACACCGCTACCGACCGTTTTGAGATCCAGAAAGAGATCAACCAGCTGGTCGAGGAATTGACCCGCATCGGCAACACCACCGAGTTCAACACGATGAAACTTCTCGATGGCAAGTTCTCGGGCAAGTTCCACATCGGGGCCAACAGCGGGCAGAACATCGATCTTGCCATCGCCGACATGCGGGCCGAGTCTTTGAAGGTCGTCGCAGAGACGGCTGTTTGGGTTGCGGATCCGGGCACGACAGGCTTTGTTGCCTCAACGGGCAACTCTGGTATCGAAGGGCTCGTTGGAGGCACCTACAAGGTCGAAGTTGACGACCAGGGCAATGTGAGCTTGCGGGATGAAAGCGGAAAGGAAATCGCGTCGGCCACTGTTTCCGTCGATGGTGGGGTCACCCTTGAAGTGTCGGATGCCAATTACATTGCTGACCCGGATGCAACCGAGGTGAAGATCACTCTTAATATTCCGGCTACTCTTATTCCGGCTGAGGATGCTGAGGATGGGGATGACAACAATGGCACCGTCGTGACCAAGCCGGGAACGATTTCTCTCTACGTGCTCCAGAAGGGTCAAGGCATCAGCGTCATGAACCAGCAAGACGCCGATAAAGCCATCACCGCGATAAACAATGCGATCGAGCGGGTGTCGGCGGAGCGCTCCAAGCTGGGCGCTTATCAGAACCGGTTGGAGCACACCATCGCCAATCTGGGTACGTCCGCCGAGAACCTCCAGGCCGCCGAGTCCCGCATCCGCGACGTGGACATGGCCGCCGAGATGATGACCTTCACCAAGTTCCAGATCCTGCAGCAGGCGTCGACGGCGATGCTGGCGCAAGCCAATCTGGCGCCGCAGTCGGTGCTGCAGCTGCTGGGCTAAGACGCTAGCGATCGAAGAAAGGGGTTCCGGCTCCGGAACCCCTTTCTTCTTTGTTTTTTACTTAGGCCTTTGTAGGTCGTGAATCCCTTGGCTTGGTACTTGCTCGACCCTGCGCGTCAACACCGACCCTCTCTCCTGAGCGTGAACATCCTCGACTCCGCTATTGGTCCAAGCACACGCATGTAAACCACGAGTCCTGGGAAGGAGAACTTTCGACCAGGGCGTGACGGCCTACGCCCGTAGAATTGCTCTTAGCAGTCGGAAGCTGTACGCTTAGGCGGGTGGGGAGCGCAGAGCGCCGGCAGGTTGGCCGACCAATACCTTACGAGACAAGTAGCAGGAGGACGTGAGGATGTCATCGACGCGCGCGCCCTTTCTGAAGTGGGCAGGCGGTAAACGCCGCCTTGTTCCCTTCATAGCTAGGGCACTGGGTTTGCCTGTTTTGGAAAGAAGTTTCGCTTCTCCTTCACGTCCGTTGCTCAAAGGGAGTCTATCGTTTGGTGCGAGACCTCTTCGGCTAATCGAATAATCGAACCTTTTGCCGGTAGTGCGGCCGTTAGCCTAGCGCTTGCTGACTTCTTCGATGATATGGCGTGTACGTGCTGAGCTCGTTGTTCGCCACCTTGGGCGGGCTGGCGCTGGCCGCGCGGATGTATTCGGGCGATCCGACGGCGGGGAATCCGTTCACCATGACGTCGGTGGCCGCCGTGCTCATCG
>PKQS01000018.1 GCA_017577945.1 Bacillota bacterium | reverse complement strand
CGATGAGCACGGCGGCCACCGACGTCATGGTGAACGGATTCCCCGCCGTCGGATCGCCCGAATACATCCGCGCGGCCAGCGCCAGCCCGCCCAAGGTGGCGAACAACGAGCTCAGCACGTACACGCCCATGAGGACCGCCCGCACGTTGATGCCCGCGACCCGGGCCCGCTCCTCGTGGCCGCCCACCGCGTAGACCCGGCGGCCGAAGCGCGTGCTGCTCGTGACCCAAGTCATCAGCAGCGCCGCCACGGCGAAGTAAACGAACGAGTAAGGAACGACGTCGCCGATGCGCCCGAGCATGGCTTGGGTAAAAGGCCGCGGCACGTAGCCGCCCGGGTAAGGCAGGACCATAAGCGCGACGCCGTTGACGACGCTCATCGTTCCCAGCGTCGCAATAAGCGGAGGCACGGACAGGTAGGCGGTAATGAAGCCGTTTACCAATCCTACCGCCAAGCCGACGGCCAGGCAAATCAACAAACCGGTCAAAACCGACGAAGTGTCGAAGCCCATGAGGGTCGCCGCCAGGACGGTCGTCAGGCTGACCAGCGGCCCGACCGACAAATCGATCCCCTTGGTCAAAATGGGCAGCGTCTGACCCAAGGCGACGAACCCGATCGGCGCGATCTGGTTCAGGATGTTGGACACGTTTTGCGATGTCCGGAACGCCGGCGACAAGATCGCAGGAATGATGGCCAGCAGCGCCACGAGCCCCAGCAAGACCAGCGTCTCCTGCCGCTGGCGCCGCGGCCTGCCGCCGGCTTTAGGACGAATGAGGCCGGGGATCGATCTCACGTTCCGCCCCTCCTGTCATCTTCTGGACGACCGCCTCTTGCGTGGCCTCGTGCTTCTGGAAGCGGGCGACCAAGCGCCCTTCGCTCATGACCCAAATCTGATCGCACACCGCGAACAACTCGGGCAGCTCCGAGGAGGCCAGCAAGATGGCAACGCCCTCCGAGCTCAAACCGTGCAAAATGTTGTAAATCTCCGCCTTCGCGCCCACGTCGACGCCACGGGTGGGCTCGTTGACCAGCAAGACGCGGGGCTTCGTGTAGAGCATCTTGGCGAAGACGACTTTTTGCCGGTTGCCGCCGCTCAGGTTTTTCACCGACTGGTAGATGGACGGCGTGCGCACCGCCAGGCGTTCCGCCAGCTCCAGCAGCCGCGCCGGCACGCCCTTTTCCCGGATCCATCCGCCCCGGGCCTCCAGCTCGGCCCCGGAGACGTGCATGTTGGCCTTTACGTGGAAGTCCAGGAACAGGCCCTTGCGCTCACGGTCTTCGGGCACGTAAGAGACGCCCTGGCGGATGGCGTCGCGCGGCAGCCGCGGCGCGTACGGGCGCCCGTGCAGCCGCATGCGCCCGGACCGGACCGGGCGAGCGCCGAAAATCATCTCCAGCAGCTCCGTGCGCCCCGAGCCTTGCAGCCCCGCCAGGCCCACAATTTCTCCGGCCCGCAGCTGAAACGAGACGTCTTTCACCTTCTCGCGGCCCGTAAGCCCCTCCACTTCCAGCACCACGTCGCCGGGCGTGCGGGGCGCGTCCAAGCCGGGCGCCAGCACTTCGCGCCCCACCATCATGCGCACCAGCTCGGCCTCGCTCGTCTTGGCCGTTTCCCGGGTGCCCACGTAGCGGCCGTTGCGCAGCACCGTAACCCGGTCGCTCAGCTCGAAAATCTCGCTCAGGCGGTGGGAGATGTAGATGATGCCTTTGCCCTCGTCCCGCAGCCGGCGGATGAGCCGGAACAGCGTCTTGGTCTCCTCCACCGTCAGCGCCGAGGTGGGCTCGTCCATGACGATGATCTGGGCGTCGAAGGCGAGGGCCTTGCCGATCTCGACCATTTGCCGCAGGGCCATCGGCAGGTCGGCCACGCGATCGTCGGGATGCACCGGCACTTGCAGGGCCGACAGCACCTCGCGCGTCCGCGCCTCCGCGGCCTTCCAGTCGATGGTCCCCCAGCGCGTGAGCAGCTCGCGGCCGATGAAAAAGTTTTCCTTGACGGTGAGCGGCTCGATGAGGTTCAGCTCCTGGTGGACGAAGGCGATGCCCGCCCGCTGCGCGTCAAGAGGATTCCTGATGACGACGGGGCGACCACCGATGAAGATTTCGCCCGCGTCCGGGGCAACGACCCCGCCCAGCACGTTCATCAGCGTCGTCTTGCCCGCGCCGTTCTCGCCCAGCAACGCGTGCACTTCGCCCGCCCTGAGCTCGAACTGCACGTTGTCCAGCGCCTGAACGCCCGGGAAGGCTTTCGAGATGCCCCGCATCTCCAGCAGCGTCGTTCCTTTGGCAACGGCCGACGTCATCGGTGGTCGCCCCCTACTACCGGGTTGCTTAGCTGCTACTGCGTCTCAGCGCCCCCACAGCTGCTGCAGGGTGCTTTCGGACAGCGTGTGGCCGACCCAGTACCCTTCGGCCAGGTCAGGCCGCGCGTACACCTTGGCCTGCTCGACCGAGTAGATGTAAGGCGCCGTGGCGTACACCTGCTTCGGGATCGGCTCGCCCCGCAGCGCCTTCAGCGCGAGCCGCAGCGCCAACGCGGTGTGGTTGGTCGGGTTGTTGAACGCGAAGCTGGTGAAGCCTTGCTCCGAGTACTTGATCCAGTCGAGCAGGAACCCGTTGTTGCCCTCGCCGACCATGGGCACCAGCGGACGACCCGCGTCGACGAAGGCTTCGATGGCGCCCTGCGTCATCGCGCCGCCGCCGGACCAGATGCCGTCAATGTCGGGGTAGGCCGGCAGCAAGTTGGCCATCGTGGCCTTGGCCTGCGCGAAGCCCCAGTCGGCGAACTGGCGGGTCAGAACGCGGATGCCCGGGTACTGATCGAACACTTCCTTGGCGCCGCGCCACCGCTCTTCGGCCACCGGGTTGCCGGCGATGCCGTCCAGCGCGATGATGTTGCCCTTGCCGCCCAGCTGCTCCACGAGCCACAGCGCCGTCAGGCGGCCGTACTCGGCGTCATCGCGGCCGACCCACGCGGTGACCTGATCCAGCGGGATCTGGCTGCTCGCGGCGATGACGGGAATGCCGCGGCTTTGCGCCAGCTTCAGCACGCCTTCCAGCGCCCTGGGCGAGATGGGGTCGATGACGATGGCGTCGACGCCCCGGGCGATGAGGTCCTCCACCGCCGCGATTTGCCGCGGGATTTCACCCTGCGCGTCCAGGTGAATCACTTCCGCGATGAGGTCGCCCTGGCGCGCCGCTTCCTCGAACAATTCCTGCGTGAACTGCACGGCCCACGTGTTCGCCTGGAAGATGGTCACGAAGCCGATGCGGTACGGCGGATCCTTCTTGAACGCGGTGGTGTCGACCATCTCGTCGCTGATGGACACCACATACGGCCAGCCCAGCACCTCAATGCGCGAGCTGATCTCCGCGACCGTCTGCGCCTTGGCCACGCCGCCGAAAACGAGCCCGGCCAGGGCCAGCGCCAAGCCCAACACCAACAAAGACCGCCTCACGTCCGTTCGCCCTCCATTCTTGGTGCGAGTGGTCTTGCTCCGTCAGTCGTCAGCAAGATTGCCCGTCCTGTTCCAACACGGCCGCCATGTACTCCACAAGCT
>PKQS01000017.1 GCA_017577945.1 Bacillota bacterium | reverse complement strand
ACAACTGTTGTGCCGTGGTCAAAAACTCCCCCGCCATGGGCGTACCGGCATACGGCGCGAAATAGAACAGCGGCGCGGGCTCCGAAGCAGTCGCCGACACGACGATGGTGTAGTCCATGGCGCCGTACTTCTTGAGCGTTTCGACGACACCGGCAACCGTGGACGCCTTTTGGCCGATGGCGACGTAGATGCAGATGACGTCGCCGCCCTTCTGGTTGATGATGGTGTCCACCGCGAGGGCGGTCTTGCCCGTCTGCCGGTCGCCGATGATGAGCTCTCGCTGGCCGCGCCCGATGGGCACCATGGAGTCGATGGCCTTGAGGCCTGTCTGCAGCGGCTCGTGCACGGCCCGCCGGTCGATGACGCCGGGCGCCGGCGACTCGATGGGCCGGAAGCGGTCGGTCTTGATGGGGGGACCGCCGTCCAGGGGCTGGCCCAAGGGGTTGACCACCCGACCGATCAGCGCTTCTCCCACCGGCACCTCCACGATGCGGCCCGTGCGCTTGACCGTGTCGCCCTCTTTGATGTGGGCGTACGGTCCCATAATGACCGCACCGATGTTGTCCTCCTCCAGGTTGAGGGCCATGCCGTAGGTTTCGCCGGGAAACTCCAACAGCTCACCGGCCATGCACTCGTCCAGGCCCCACACGCGCGCGATCCCGTCGCCCACCATGATGACGGTACCGACGTTCTGGATCTCCACGTCGGCCTGGAAGCGCTCGATCTGCTGTTTCAGGATGGCACTGATCTCTTCGGGCCGGATTGCCACTCTAGTCACCCCACATTCTCAAGTCGGGTCCCGCGCAAGCTCTCCTTGAGGCGCTGGAGCCGCCGGGCCACGCTCCCGTCCATGACCAGATCGCCGATGCGGGCGACGACGCCCCCGATGATCTCGGGCGCAACCACGTTGCGGATGCGGACGTCCTTACCCGTCAACGCCCCCAGGCGCTGCCGCAGCCGCTCCACCTCTTCATCCGACAAAGCGTGGGCGCTGCGCACCTCCACCTCGAAGCCGGCGCCCTCGACCTCGAAGGCGGCCGAGCCGTACCCCGTCATGCTGCGGATCACGCGAGGCCTCCCTGCGCCGCGGCGAGCGCCCCCGGGAGCCGCTCGCGCACCTCGTCGGGGCTCGCCGTGGCGGTGCCGATCTTGCCGACCACCACGCCGGCGGCGGCGTTCGCGAGCACGGCCGCCTCGAGCAGCGAGCCGCCCGCGCGCAGCGCGAGCGTGAGCATGGCGATCGCGGTGTCGCCCGCGCCCTGCACGTCGAACACCTCGCGCGGCGGGGTCGGAACGTCGATGCCGCGCGCATCGTCGCCGAACAGCGTCATCCCGGCCGCGCCGCGCGTCACCACGAGCGCCGCGCCGCCCAGCCGCCGGCGCAGCCGGGCGGCGGCGCGCGCCAGCTCGTCGCGGGTCTGGATGCGCGCGCCCACCAGCGCCTCCATCTCGCGCAGGTTGGGCTTCACCAGCGCCGCGCCGCGGTAGGCGGTCCAGTCGGACTTCGGGTCCACCGACACCGGCGTGCCGGCGGCTTCGAAGCGGCGCATGGCGGCGCGCACCACGCGCGGCGCGAGCAGGCCC
>PKQS01000016.1 GCA_017577945.1 Bacillota bacterium | reverse complement strand
AACGTGACGAGAGGCCGTGGTTTCGGCCACGCAAGCCTTCGGTTCCCGACCTTGAGTCGCAGGTGATGTTCGACAACCCGGACGACGCCGAGCTTGTGCCGCAGTCCGATTCGCTGGCGGCCGTGGAAGACGCCGAGACGCTGGTGGCGCTGGACAATCCCGACGATGCCGACATGTATGGTTTCGAGGACGGAGAGGACACTTTGGAACGAGGGCTTTGACCAAGCTGCGGGCGGCCGGCGCCAATGTTCCCGCGAAAGGAGGGAACCTGGAGACCGACCCGTCGGCGGCCGGTCGCCTGTTCCCGCGCGACGAGCGTGACGCAGGTTGCGACGCCGCGAGGATGACGGGCTTCACACGGGTAAGCGTGATCCTCCGCGCGGTTTCGCCGCGGCGCCTACATTTCCGGTTGCGTTGAGTCCACACCATCTGCTATACTGTATCTGCGACCTGAAAGCGGTGCGGTCAAGGCATCGCCCTGCGATATGCGCCTATAGCTCAGGGGATAGAGCGCCGGCCTCCGGAGCCGGGTGCGGAGGTTCGAATCCTCCTAGGCGCACCAAACGAAGGCCCTTCCGAACGGAAGGGCCTTCGCTTTTTTCCTCGCGCGTTCTCGCGCGGCCAGGCCGCATGCAAAGGCGTGAACCAGCCCGAGAAGCTGCCGCACAGCCGGCGCGGGCGCCGTGCACGGTTTTGGCCGTTAGTCGCCGTGGCGTTCCCGCAGGCGCGGCGACAGCCGCAGCATCCAGTGAATGCGCTCGAATTCGTCCAGCCATTCGGCCGTGGCCCGCGCCAGCAGCTCGTCGCCCGACGCGGCGATGTTGGTCGGCCGCCCCGTCTCCAGGCGGCTGTAGGCCAGCTGCCGGTACATGGAGAGTACGCGCTCCCCGTAGCGGGCGCATTCGTAGAAGTCCTCGCTCAGGAAAACCACCACCGGGATGCGGTGGCCGCCGTTGATCTTGAGCTCGTCCCGCAGCTCCGGCACCTCGTCCCGCTCCAGGAAGCGCACCTTGATGCGGTCATTGGCCTCTTCGAACCGGCGGAAGATGGGGCACTGGTTGACGCAGTCGCCGCACCAGGTGGCCGCCAGCACGAGCACGTTCATTTCCCGGACGAAACTCTTGAGCAGGGCGTCCTGCTCTTCCGTCAGGCGGACGCGGTCGTAGACGCTCTGCCAGCGCTGCCGCTCCGTGTCGTTGGCGTACTTGGCCACGAATTCGTCGTACGGTAGGCCCTTCTCAAACCACGCCTTCCAATCGATCGACACTGCGTATACCCCCCTTTGTCGACTCCATTTTTCCTCGCCGCGGGCCGATTTCCTTGCACAGTCGCCGGCCTTGACAGTCCACATCGTCCTGCTATAATTTCGGAAGAAGCGCTCGCATGATTGTGACGCTGGGCGCATACGCATGGTCCCGGATAGGCTTGTATCCGTCACGAGCGGTTAGGCCCGCGGCGAACGCTGCCGGAGGTCGGGGTGATGAGCTTGGCCAAGACGGCGGAAATTAAGTTGTCCGAGCTGGACCCCGAGAAACGTCCGGAGAAAGAGGAAGTCAAGATCGTCTGGAAAGGCAACCGCATCGCTCGGCTGATTTTCAAGTCCGGCAAGGTCGTGGAGTTCCAATCGTAACGGCAGGCCCCGCGTACGGCGGGGCCTTTTCGCATGGTGGTGGCGGGGTTGCGCGTCGTCATCGCGCCGGATTCGTTCAAAGGCAGCTTGCCGGCCGCGGCGGTCGCCGAAGCGCTGGCGGCGGGCATCGCGCGGGTTTGGCCGCAGGCCGAGATCCTTTGCAAGCCGGTGGCCGACGGCGGCGAAGGCACGGTGGACGCGCTGGTGAACGCCACCGGCGGCCGGTTCGTCGAGACGGAAGCGACGGGGCCCCTCGGCGAGCGGGTGCGGGCGCGGTGGGGCATTCTCGGCGACGGCGCAACGGCCGTCGTCGAAGCCGCGGCGGCGTCGGGCCTGGGGCTGGTGCCGCCGGAGCAGCGCGACCCGCGGCGGGCGACGAGCCGGGGCACGGGCGAGCTCATCCGGGCCGCTTTGGACGCCGGCTGCCGGCGGATTATCGTGGGGTTGGGCGGCAGCGCCACCAACGACGGCGGCGCGGGCATGGCGCGGGCGCTGGGCGCGCGGCTCCTGGACCGGTCCGGCCGGGAGCTGCCGGAAGGCGGCGCGGCGTTGACGGACTTGGACCGGATCGATCTCAGCGGCTTGGACCCGCGCCTGGCCGAAGCGGAGATCGTGGGCGCGGCGGACGTGACGAACCCGCTTCTCGGGCCCCACGGAGCGTCGGCCGTGTTCGGCCCGCAAAAGGGCGCGTCGCCCGCAGACGTGGCGTTGCTGGAGGCGGCGCTGGCCCGGTACGCGGACGTCTTGGCGCGCGAGACGGGCCGGGATGTGCGGCACGTGCCGGGTGCGGGCGCGGCGGGGGGCCTCGGCGCTGGGCTGCTGGCGTTTTGCGGCGCGTCGCTGCGGTCGGGGGCCGACGTGGTGCTGGAAGCCGTAGGGCTGGAGGACGCGGTTCGGCCAGCGGCGCTGGTCGTGACCGGTGAGGGCAAGCTGGACGGGCAGACCGCGTTCGGCAAAGCGCCGCTGGCGGTGGCGCGCCTGGCGAAACGGCACGGCAAGCCGGTGGTGGCCGTGGCGGGCGCGCTGGGGGAAGGCGTCGAGAGGCTGTACGCGCTGGGCATTGACGCGGCGCTTTCCATCGCGCCGGGCCCCATCGATCCGGTGAGCTCGCAGCGCGAGGCGGCGCGTTTGCTGCAGGACGCCGGTGAGCGGCTGGCGCGCCTGGTGCAAGTAGGCCTCTGGATGCGCGGCGCCGGGAAGAACGGCAAGGAGGGACGGCCATGACGGCCCGCATTATCGACGGCAAGGCAATCGCGGCGCGCGTCCGCGAGCGCGTCGCCGAAGACGTGAAACAGCTGGAGCAGTTGCTGGGGCGGCCGCCCGGCTTGGCCGTCATCCGCGTCGGCAACGACCCGGCGTCCGAGATCTACGTGCGGAATAAGCGTAAGGCCGCAGTCCAGGCGGGCATGCGTTCGTGGGAATATGCGCTGCCGGCCGAGACGCCGCGGGAGGAGCTGCTGGAGCGCATTGCCGCGCTGAACGAAGACGACGCGGTCGACGGCATCCTGGTGCAGCTGCCGCTGCCGCACCATTTGGACGAAGCGGAAATCATCGCCGCCGTCACGCCGGCCAAGGACGTGGACGGCTTCCACACGGTGAATGTGGGCCGGCTCTGGCAGGGGCAGCCGTACCTGGTGCCGTGCACGCCGCTGGGCGTCATGCGCCTGCTGGCCGAGGCCGGCGTTGAACCCGCGGGTTTGCGGGCTGTCGTCATCGGCCGCAGTCAAATCGTCGGCAAGCCGATGGCCGCATTGCTGGTCCAAGCCGACGCCACCGTGACCATTTGCCACTCGCGCACTCGTGATCTTCCTTCCATTTGCCGTGAAGCCGATATTCTGGTAGCCGCCGTGGGCCGGCCGCGCATGGTGAAGGCCGACTGGATCAAGCCGGGCGCGGCCGTTATCGACGTGGGCATCAACCGCCTGGAAGACGGCAGCCTGGTGGGCGACGTCGACTTCGAAGCGGCCCGCCAGGTCGCGGGCTGGATTACGCCCGTGCCAGGCGGTGTGGGGCCCATGACCATCGCCATGCTCCTGGCCAATACCGTGCAAGCTGCCCGCCTGCGCAAGAACCTCACCCGTCTCTCCTCCGGCGTGTAGCCTTTCCTCCGGCGCGTAACCTTTTCCCTGGTGCGGAATACTAGCGGGCGGATTGGTGCCGCGCGGCCGCGGCGCGCCCGCACGCCCAGCACGACAACGCCCCGCGCCGCGTTCGCGCGGCCATGTTCTGTTCCACCGCAGCGCCAGGGAGGTGACGACCGTGGATCGCGACCAAACCGCCATCGAAGGGGCGAAAGACTATGCCCGGCTGGTGGCGCAGTGGGCCCCGAAGCCCAACGTACCCCTCCTGATCAGCCGCGCGTTTCTCGTGGGCGGCTCCATTTGTTTCGCAGGCCAGTTTGTCTTCGATTACTTCCGCCAGCGGCAGCCCACCGAAGTGGAAGCCATCGCTCTGACGCTGGCCACGATGATTTCCGCCGGCGTGTTGTTGACGGCGCTGGGCGTGTACGACCATCTGGGCGAGCTGGGCGGCATGGGCGCCGCGGTGCCTATCACAGGGTTCGCCAACAGCATGGCGGCCGCCGCCATCGACTTTCGCCGGGAGGGCATGGTGCTCGGCATGGCGGCCAAAATGTTCGTTATCGCCGGGCCCGTTATCGTCTACGGCATCGTGGCCGGCATTTTGACCGGGCTGGTCGCAACGCTGCTGCGGCTGGCCGCCGGCTGATCTCGGCGGCGCCGGCCGCTGTTCCTGGGCGGAGCGCCAGGGCGCTTTCCGCGCGGAACCAGCGGCGGCCCGCTTCCTGGAGGCTCGTCCATGACCGCCAAGCGAGTCGGCCAATTCACGGTGCAGTTCAGCCAGCCGCCGCGCATCGTCGGCGCTTTCACGCTCATGGGCCCCCGCGAGGGCCAAGGCCCGCTGGGCAAGTACTTCGACGCCATCGTCGACGACTACATGTGGGGCGAATACCAGCCCGAGAAAGCCGAGCGCAAGTTCCTGGAGCATGCGGCCCGGCGCGCGCTGGAGCGGGCGGGGGTCAGCGAAAACGACGTCGACTACTTCATCGCCGGCGACCTGATGAACCAGATCGTCTCGTCCACCTTCAGCGCCCGTTCCTTGGGGATACCCCATATCGGCGTCTTCGCTGCCTGCGCCACCAGCACGTTGGGGCTGAGCCTGGCGGCGATGCTCGTCGACGGCGGCTTTGCCCGCCGGGTGCTGGTCGCGACGGCCAGCCACTATCAGACGGCGGAGAGGCAGTACCGATACCCCATCGAGCTCAACATCCAGCGCAAGCCCACCAACCAGTGGACCGCCACGGGCGGAGCCGCGGCGGTGGTGGCCGCCGAAGGGGAAGGCCCGCGGATCAGCCACGTGACGGTGGGCCGCGTCATGGACTGGGGCGTGAAAGACGCGAACCATATGGGCGCGGCCATGGCGCCGGCTGCCATGGATACGCTGCTGCGCCACTTCCAGGACACCAACACCACGCCGGCCGACTTCGACTTAATCCTGACGGGTGACTTGGCGCAGCACGGGTCGAAGCTGTTCCGCGAGCTGGTCAAGCGCGAGGGCCACACGCTGGGCGGCAAGCACATGGACGCGGGCGCCTCGCTCTACTCGCCTGAACAGCAGCCGGGCGCGGGAGCCAGCGGCGCCGTCTGCTCCGCGTCGGTGCTGCTGGCGTACGTGCTGAAAGAGATGGCCAAGGGCCGGTACCGGCGGGTGCTGGCGCTGGCCACGGGCTGCCTCCACAACGCCCTGACGACGCAGCAGGGCGACTCGTGCCCGGGCGTCTGCCACGCGCTGGTTCTGGAAAACGGATAACACGCGGAGGGACGGCCATGATTTACTTTTGGGCGTTCGTCGTCGGCGGGCTCATTTGCGCGCTGATGGAGTACATCTCCCTGAAGTTTCAGCAGCTGACGCCGGGACATCTCTTGGTGGGGCTGACGGTGACGGGCGCCATCGTCAACGGCTTCGGGCTCTATGATCGGCTGGTGGAGTTCGCCGGGGCGGGAGCGCTGCTGCCGGTCAGCGGCTTCGGCGCGGCCATCACGCGCGGCGTCATGGAAGAGATGCGCCGGCTCGGGTGGGAGGGGCTGCTGACGGGGACGCTGGAGCTGGTCGGCTTAGGCATCGCCGCGGGCGTCTTGTTTTCCACGGTGGCGGCGCTGGTGTCGGCGCCGCGCGGGTGACGCTCGCGCGGCGCCGGGCGGCGTCAACTCGTACCCGCCCGCTGACCAGGGGACATCAACTCGGGCCCGGGCCTGGAGGGCAAGCGGCGGGGACCGTCTCCGGGCGCTGCTCGGTAAACGCGAAAAGAGAGTTCACGACGACTTTGTCGCCGACCGCTTCAAACCTTGTCTGAACCGGCGACGGCAGTCGCGCCGCCGTCGTCGATCCATTATAGGCTTGAAGCGATCTTTGATCGACCACCGGAGATCCCCGACGCAACCCGTCTCGACCGACTCCCGGCCGAGACGAATCCCGCCGACAACCTCAGGCAGTCTTCGCTCAGCCGCTGTACATACCGGCCGGGACCTGCGTCGATCTCGGAGACCGACGCAGATGCCGCCAGCACCTACAGCGACCTCTGGGTACTTCGCCCGGTCGTCGTGAACTCCTCAGTCGCTATTGTGGACCGCGCTCCGTCCCATCATGCGGGAAAAAATCGCCAGCGGCCGGGTCGTCCGCCGCGTTTTCCGCGGCGTCCGCCAGCCGTACGGGCGACGTCCCTGGCGGGTCGGCCACCGGTCCCCACTCCCGCGCCAGCACGCTGCGCCCCAGCAGCAGCGCGCCGATCATCAGGCACGCTACCACGGCCAGCGCCAGGGCGCGCCGGCGGCGCAGGAGCTGTGCGCGCACGGCCGGCAGCAGCGTGACAACCGAACGGCGGCGCGCGCCGCCGCGGCCCCCGGCGGCGGGCTTGTCACCCGGGGCCGCTGCGCGGCGCGGGGCGGCGTACGCCTCTGGCCCCAGCGGGTCGCGCCAGGCGTAGTCCGGCCCCTTCCGCTGCCCACCGTAGTAGCGGCTGTAGTAGCCGCCCGAGTAGCCGCCGTAGTAGCCGTAATAGCCGTAGCCGAAGTAGTCCCCGTAATAGGGCCCGCCCCGGCGCGGCGTTTCCCGCCGGCTGCGCCGGCCGCGCGCCCTGAGCCGCCGGCGCCATTCCTGCAAGTCGTAAACGGAGGCCAGTGGCTTGGCCGGCTCCGCCGGCGGCGGCTGTTCGGTTGGGCTCGCACGTCCGTCGTCCATGCTCCGACCTCCCCGTCGCGAGCTCACCACCTCGTGGCTCGGGTGCGGCGCGCCAGCTGAAGGCGGCCTTGGCGGCCGAACCCGGCGCATGTCTATAGACTTCCCGAATTTGACGACGGCTTTCACGAGACGGTATAATGAGCCTGCGTTGAATCTCGAATCCGGGTGGCAATATGCGGCTGAAGAAAATCTCTGGTGCCGTCGTTCGCCGGCTGCCAATCTATTTGCGCGTCCTCGACGAACTGGCGCGAGACGGTGCCAAGGAACTGGTTTCGTCGCAGGAGCTGGGGGAGCGGGCCGGCGTCAGCCCGGCGCTGGTGCGGAAAGACTTGGCCTGGTTCGGCGAGTTCGGCAAGCAGGGCGTCGGCTACGACGTCGAACACTTGCGCACCGAGCTGCGCCGCATCTTGCATCTCGACCGCGACGTTCCCGTGGCCCTGGTGGGCGTCGGCAGCCTGGGAGCGGCACTAGTTCGCTACTTTCGGCGCCGCTACGTCGCGGACCCGGGTTTTCACCTGAACATCGTGGTGTTGTTCGACGCGGACCCCGCCAAGCAAGGGGAAACTATCGAAGGAGTGCCGGTAGAGCCGCCCGAGCGCATTCCCGAGCGTGTGAAGGAACTGGGTATCCGCATGGCCATCGTGACGGTGCCGGCCGAAGCCGCGCAGTCCGTGGTCGACACGTTGGTGGCCTCGGGCGTGCGGCTGCTGTTCAACTTTGCGCCGGTCAAGCTGGCGGTGCCGAAAGACGTGCACATCGTCCACGCGGATCTAAGCCTCGAGCTGCAGCGCCTGGCTTATTACCTGGAAGACTGACGCAAGCTGAGGAGACGAGGCGGTGGCTGAGGAAAAGGAAGCCGCCCTGGAAGAGCGGGAACGGTACGTCCAAGATTTGTTCCGCCGTGTGGCGCCCACGTACGACTTTCTCAACCGGCTGCTGAGCTTCCGGCGCGACGTGGCGTGGCGGCGGTACACCGCCCGCCAGGCGGGCTTGCGGCCGGGCGACTCCGTGCTGGACGTGGCGACGGGCACCGGGGACTTGGCGTTCGAGCTGGCGGCCGTGGTGGGTCCGTCCGGGCGCGTGGTTGGTTTGGATTTCACCGAGGAAATGCTGGCGCTGGCGCGGCGCAAGGCGGACAAGCTCGGGTTAGGCGGCGTGTGCCGGTTCGTGCAGGGAAACGCCTTGCATCTCCCCTTCGCCGACGGCGAGTTCGACGCGGCCACCATCGCTTTCGGCTTGCGCAACGTGGTCGATCGGGATCGCTGCCTGCTGGAGATGCGGCGCGTGGTGCGGCCCGGCGGGCGGGTGCTCGTCCTCGAGTTTTCCCGGCCGGTTTGGCCCGTGTTCCGCGAAGTTTACCTTATTTATTTCCGCTACATCCTGCCGCTCATCGGCCGACTGGTTCAAGGCGACGCCGATACTTACCGATATTTGCCGGAGACGGTACTGGCCTTCCCGGATCAAGAGGCGCTGGCGGCCCGCATGCGTGAGCTGGGCCTGCGCAACGTGCGCTATCATAACCTGACCGGGGGCATTTGCTGCTTGCACATCGGCGAGGTTTGAGGCGGAGCAGAAGTTGAGGTGTCCAATCGATGCAAGTCGTGGAGCGGGTCATAGAGGCGTTGGCCCCCTATTTGCAAGCCGTGGAGGAACAGCTCCGCAACGTGTCGGACGATACGGGCGAGCAGATGCGGGAGATTACGCGGCACATGGTGGACGCCGGCGGCAAGCGGCTGCGGCCCATCATGACGCTGCTGTCAGCGCACGTGTTCAGCGAGGACGTTTCCAAGACGGTGCCCATCGCGGCCGCCACGGAGCTCATCCACATGGCGACGCTGGCCCACGACGACGTCATCGACGGGGCCCAGACCCGCCGGGGGCGGGCGACGGTCAACAGCCGCTGGGACAATCACACCGCCGTGCTGGCCGGCGACGTGCTGCTGGCACGCGCGCTGGTGCTGCTGGTAGACCACGGCTCGCCCGCCATCGTGCGCGTCATGTCCGACATGATCCGCCGCATGTGCGACGGGGAAATCGAGCAGAAGGCGTCGCTGCACCGGCTCGACCAGTCGGAGCAGGACTACTTCGACCGCATCGAAAAGAAGACGGCGCTCTTTTTCGCCGCCTGCTGCGAGGCGGGGGCCATGCACCAGGGCGCGCCCGAGCACCAGGTGCGGGCGCTGGCGGAGTACGGCCGGAACATCGGCATGGCCTTCCAAGTCGTCGATGACTTGCTGGACGTCAGCGGCGAAGCGGACGTGGTCGGCAAGCCCATCGGCAACGACTTGCTGGCGGGCGTCGTGACGCTGCCGGTCATTTATGTGCTCAGGCACGAGGAGCTAGGGCCGTACGTGCGGCGAGTGCTGGGGCGGCCGCCTTTCACGCGCGAACAGGTCGACGACGTGCTGGAGCTGGTGCGGCGCAACGGCGCCATCGAGTATTGCCGGGCCGTGGCGCAGCGCTTCGCTGAGCAGGCCAAGGCGCAGTTGGCTTGTTTGCCGGAATCCGAAGGGCGGGAGCTGTTGGCCGGCGTGGCGGACGCGCTGCTGCGCCGGGCGTTCTGAGAGGATCACAGGGGCCCGCGGCCGGAAGGGGCACGGCCGCAGGGGGCGGGGAGACGGTGGCCGGGGGCGCTGACTGGGGCGGAGACGAGTACTTGCTGCCCACGATGACGACGGAGGAGCATTTGGCGGAGCTCCGTGGCCGCCTGCTGACGAGCCTGGCGGCGTGGGGCGCGGGCAGTCTCGTGGGCTGGGCCGCGGCGCCCGGGTGGCTGCGGCGGTTTGCGGCTGACGTGGGCCAGCCGTTCGTGTTCGTCTCGCCTGGCGAAGCGTTCGCCAGCTACTTGAAGGCGGCGTTGTTCATCGGCCTCGCGCTGGCTTCGCCCGTCATTCTCTACCAGGCGTGGCTGTTCGTGCTGCCGGCCCTTTTCCCCCACGAACGGCAAGCAGCCCGCCGCTATCTCATACCTTCCTTGCTGCTCTTCGTCATCGGCGTCGCATTCGGCTTTTTCGTCGCGTACCCGTTCGCGCTGCGTTTTCTGCTGGGCTTCGGGGGCGAGCGGGTGACGCCGGCCCTCTCCGTCTCGCGCTTTCTGGCGTTTTTCGTTTCGGTGACGGTGCCCTTCGGCTTGGCTTTTCAGTTTCCTGTGGTGCTTTCGCTGCTGGTGCAGCTGGGGCTGACGACAGCGGCTCGGCTGGCGCAGCTGCGGCGCAGTGTGTACTTCGCCGTGTTCGTCGTCGCCGCGATCGTGACGCCGCCCGACGTCGTATCGCAAATCCTCTTGGCCATTCCCGTCATCGTGCTGTATGAGCTGACGATCTGGCGGTTGCGGAAGGGGGCGGGGGCCGGTGGCCGAGGAGAGGCCGTCCGTGGCTGAGCGGGACGAGGCGGACGGCGCGCCGCGGCAGGACGCGGAAGCCGGAGCGGCTGACGACGGCAGCCATTTCGCCGGGGTGCGCTCGCGCCTGGCCGAGGTTCGGGCGCGCCTCATCCGGGCCGGCTTGGCGTGGCTCGCGGCCGCGGCCGGCGTCTACGCCGCGGCGCCGCGGCTCATCGAGCATATGGTCGCACCGCTGCCGCAGGGAGAGGAGCTGTTTTATCTCTCGCCCGCCGAGGCGTTCGTCAGCCGCGTCAAGCTGGCGCTGGCCGGCGGCTTCACGCTGAGCGTGCCCGTCCTTCTATATCAACTGGTGCGCCTGTTGGCGCCGTTGCTGTCCCCGGGGGCCCGCCGCGCGGCGCTGCGCGCCATCCCCGCGGCCACCGCCTTGTTCGTCGCCGGCATTGCCTTGGGCTATTTCGGCCTCGTGCCGGTGGCCTTGCGCTTTCTGCTGGGCTTTGCCGGGCCCGACCTTGTGCCCATGCTGTCGCTGTCCGCCTATATCCGCTTCGTCCTCTGGCTCGTCCTTCCGCTCGGACTCCTGTTCCAGCTGCCTCTCATCGTCGCCGTCCTCGCCCGGATGGGCGTCATCGACGCCCGCTCTCTGGCTGCGCGGCGCCAGTATGCGGTGTTCGGCATTTTCGTGGCCGCTGCGGTGCTGACGCCGGCCGACGTGTTCTCGATGTTGCTGCTGGCGCTGCCCCTTTGGCTGCTCTTCGAGGTCAGCCTGCTCGTCGCTCGCCTAGCCGGGGCCAAAGCCCGCGCCGGGGCGACCAACGTCGGCGAGCGAACCAACGACTAGCCGAATCGACCTGCAGCGGATACAATAGATGCGATAGCAGTCGTTGGACGAGGGGCCTGCAGCGGGGCGGTGAACCAAGGATGCGGAGCGGGCAACAAGGAGCGGCGGCGACGCAGTCCGGCGGGTGGCGGATTCACCAGCTGTCGGTGGGCCAGCGGGCCGTCTGGACGCGGCGGGTGACCGAGCGCGAAGTGATGCTGTACATGGGCGTGACCGGCGATACGAATCCAATGTATTTGGATCGGAACTTCGCCGCGCGCACGCCGATGGGCGAGCCGGTCGTGCCGGCGGTGCTGTTGGCGGGATACGTGTTTACGGCCATGATGCAGCGGCTGCCCGGTCCCGGTACCATCAGCTTGTCGCAGACGCTGCACTTCTTGCACCCGGTCCGCATCGGCGACACCATCACCATTACCGTGGAAGTGACCGCCATCGACGGTGCCCGCGGGCGGGTACGGCTGCGAGCGGTGGGCCGCAATCAGCACCGGCAGGAAGTGCTGTCGGCCGAAGCGGAAGTGGTGCCGCCGTCGAGCCTGCGGCCGGTGCTGACGGAAGCGTTCGAGGACTACGATTGAGTATCGGTGCAGGAGGCTATCGCGCGGGATGGAACGGACTTTCGTCATCATCAAGCCTGAAGGGGTACAGCGGGGGCTTATCGGCGAAGTCTTGTCGCGCTTTGAACGGAAAGGGCTGCGCATTGCCCGGCTGGCGACGGGCTACATTTCGGAGCAGGTGGCCCGGGAGCATTACGCCCACCTGAAGGACAAGCCCTTTTTCGAGGATTTGGTAAAGTACATGACGTCGGGCATGGTGTGCATGGCCATCATCGAGGGGCCCAACGCCATCAAGCACGTGCGCAACCTCATCGGCGCCACCAACCCGGTGGAGGCCGCGCCCGGCACCATTCGCGGCGATTTCGCGACCGAGCTTCCCTACAACATCGTGCATGCGTCCGACAGCCCGGAATCGGCCATCGCAGAAATTGCGCGTTTCTTCGGGACGGAAGAATAAAATAAAATTCAAGGATAGCGCCGAAAGGACATTGCGCTGCGGCCCGCCTTTGGTATACTAGCTGAGGTGAATTTCGCAAGCAGGAGGTCGCAGGCGATGCTGCCGACGCCGACGAAGTTTACCCTGGTCGCCGGGGCGGCCGAGGGGCCGACCGAACTGAATGCTTTTGACAACGCGCTGCTCGCCGCGGGTATCGGCAACTTGAACCTGGTGCGGGTGAGCAGCATCTTGCCGCCCAACTGCCAGCTGGTCGAGAAACTGTCCATCGCGCCGGGTTCGCTGACGCCGACCGCGTACGGCGCCATTACGAGCGACAAACCGGGTGAGCGGATCGCCGCGGCCGTTGGCATCGGGTTTAGCGAAGATACGTACGGGGTCATTATGGAGTGGTCGGGGCGCGCGACGGCGGAAGAAGCCGAGGCCATGATTCGCAAGATGGTGGAAGCCGCGTTCGCGCAGCGCAACCTGCCCCTCAAGAAGGTAATGGTGAAGAGCGCCGAGCACGTGGTGGAAAAGTGCGGATGCGCCTTCGCCGCCGTCGCTCTCTGGTATTAATCACGACACGGCAAGCGCCGGGGAGGTGACAGGCTCGCTTGCACGGACAGGCGAGCCTCTTTTTGTGGAACTTTGGTACACCGAATACCAGACGAAATCCGTCGGCATCACGTGCAAGACGACGCGCACGCTCGTCGAGGAGCACACCGGGTACCAGCACATGGCCATCATCGAGACCGAGCAGTTCGGGCGCATGCTGGTCCTCGACGGGATGGTGCAGACCACCGAGCAGGACGAATTCGTCTACCACGAGATGATCACGCACGTGGCGCTCAACACGCACCCGAACCCGCGCCGAGTGCTGGTCATCGGCGGCGGCGACGGCGGCACCATCCGGGAAGTGCTCAAGCACCCGACGGTGGAGGAAGCGGTGCTGGCCGAAATCGACAGGCGCGTCGTGGAGGCGTGCCGCGAATATTTGCCCAGCATCGCGGGGGCGCTGTCGGATCCCCGTGTCACGATCAAGATCGGCGACGGCGTGCAGCACGTCCGCGAGGCGTACAACGAGTACGACGTGGTGCTCATCGACTCGACGGAGCCGGTCGGCGCGGCGGTGGGGCTGTTCTCGCCGGAGTTTTACGCGGACGTGCGCAAGGCGCTGCGCCCGGACGGCATCATGGTCGCGCAGACGGAGTCGCCGTTCTTCAACCAAGACATCATCCGCCGCACGCAGGCGGGCATCCGGGCGTCGTTTCCGGTGACGCGGCTGTATCTGGCCAGCATTCCCACGTACCCCAGCGGCTTGTGGAGCTTCACGCTGGGGTCGCTCAAGTACGATCCGCTGGCGGTGAAGCCTGAAGACATCAAGCCGCTGCCGACCAAGTACTACAACCGCGAAGTGCACTTCGGCGCGTTCCAGCTGCCGCAGTTCGTGCGTGAGCTGGTGGAGTCGGCTGCAGCGTCCGGCGCGGGGGATGCCTTGTGAAACCGGCCTTCTTGCCGCGCGAGCCGTTTCTCGCGTCCGTCCGCGATCCCGAGGCGCCCGTGGTGCTGCTGGGCGCGCCGCTGGATGTGACGACCAGCTTCCGGCCCGGCACCCGGTTCGGCCCGGCCCGCATCCGGGCCGTCAGCGACGGCCTCGAGGACTACAGCCCCATTCAGGACGGATCGCTCCTTGACGTTCCTTTTTATGACGCGGGCGACGTGGACCTGTCGCCGGGCCGCATCCGTTCCTCGCTGGAGGCCATCGAGGAGGCGGTAGCGGACATCGTGGGCCGCGGCCGGCTGCCCATCATCTTGGGCGGCGAGCACTTGCTGACGCTGGCCGCGGTGACCGGCGTGGCGCGGCACGTGCCGGATGTGGTGGTCATCCAGTTTGACGCGCACGCCGACTTACGCGATGATTACCTAGGTGAGAAACTTTCCCATGCGACCGTCATGCGGCGGGTGGCCGAGGTCATCGGGCCGGAGCGGCTCTACCAGCTGGGCATCCGCTCCGGGACGGCCGACGAGTTTCGTTTCGGCCGGGAGCACACCAACTTCCACCCGCTGCCGCTGGGCAGCGCCGGCGGCTCACTGGTGGAGCTGGCCGAGCGGACGGTCCGGGCGGTCGGGGATCGGCCGGTGTATGTTACCATCGACATCGACGTGGTGGATCCGGGCTATGCGCCCGGGACGGGCACGCCCGAGCCGGGCGGCGTCAGTCCGGGGGAGCTGCTCCAGGCGCTGGTCGCGCTGCGGCCTTTGCGCGTAGTAGGCCTGGATATCGTGGAGGTGTGTCCCCCGCAAGACGCGTCCGACGTCACGTCGGTGCTGGCGGCCAAGCTGGTCCGCGAGGCCGTCATCGGCTTCGGCGGCAAGTTCAGGAGTGGGCGGTCATGAACGTGGCGGAAAAGGTGCGGGGACAGATTCGCTCGGCGGTGGCCGAGGCGCTGCAAAAGGCCCGCGCGGCCGGCGCCGTGACGCTGCCGCGAGACGTTTCTCCTGGCGAGATCGCCGTGGAGCGGCCGAAAGACCGCAGCCACGGCGACTGGGCCACCAACGCGGCCATGGTGCTGGCGCGGGAGGCCCGCATGGCGCCCCGAGCCATCGCAGAGGCGATCCTGGCGCACGCCGACTTCCGCGGCACTCTCATCGACCGGGCGGAAGTGGCGGGACCCGGCTTCATTAACTTTTTTCTGAAAGACGACTGGTACGGCGAGGTGCTGCAGGCCATCCTGCGCGCGGGTGCCGACTACGGCCGCGCCGACGTGGGCCGCGGGCGGCGAGTGCTGGTGGAGTTCGTCAGCGCCAACCCGACGGGGCCGCTGAACGTCGTCAGCGCGCGTCACGCGACGGTGGGCGACGTGCTCTGCAACGTGTTGGCGGCGGCGGGGTACCACGTCGAGCGCGAGTACTACGTCAACGACGCGGGTAACCAGCTGCGCATGCTGGGCGCGGCCATGGACGTGCGCATCCGCCAGCTGCAGGGCGAAGACGCGCAGCTGCCCGAAGGCGCCTACATGGGCGAATACCTGATCCCGGTGGCCAAGGCATACCTGGAGCGCTACGGCGTGGAGGGGCGGCCGGACCGGGAGCCGCCGTGGGTCGGCGTTGAGGAAGAAGCGGCCGCGCCGGCCGACGAAGACGAAGAGAGCCCCGCGCCGGCCAAACGCCGCTGGCGCCATGATCCCGAATACGAGGCATGGCTGAACAAGCTGGCGCGCTTTGCCGTCGAGCATTTCGTGGAGGACCAGCGGCGGACGCTGGAGCAGTACCGGGTGCGCTTTGACCGCTGGTTCCACGAGAGCGAAGTGCGGGCTTCGGGCGAGGCCGAGGCGGTCGTGCGCCGGCTCAAGGAGAGCGGCTACACGTACGAGGCCGACGGCGCCGTGTGGATGCGGAGCACCGCGTTCGGCGACGACAAGGACCGCGTTCTCGTCAAGAGCAACGGCGAGTTTACCTACGTCGTGCCCGACACGGCGTATCACGTCAACAAGTTCGAGCGCGGGTACGACCTGCTCATCAACTTGCTGGGCCGCGACCACTTCGGCTACGACGTGCGCCTGAAGGCGCCGCTGGCCATGCTGGGCTATGACGTCAGCAAGCTCGAGATCATCTACTTGCAAATGGTGCACCTCGTGCGGGGCGGCCAGGGCGTGCGCATGTCCAAGCGTCGCGGCGAGTTCGTCTCCATGGCCGACTTCCTCAAGGAAGTCAGCGTCGACGCGGCGCGCTGGTTCTTCCTCATGCGCTCCACCGACGTGGAGCTGGATTTCGACGTCGACTTGGCCAACCTGCAGACCAGCGACAATCCGGTGTATTACGTCCAGTACGCCCACGCGCGCATCTGCAGCATTTTCCGCCAGGCCGCCGAGGCCGAGTTCCCGGCGGAAGGCTTGGCGGATGCCGACTGGACGCGGCTGAGCCACCCGTCTGAGCGGGCGCTCATCGACAAGCTGTCCGAGCTGCCGGACGAGATCGTCCTGGCGGCCGAGCGGCGCGAGCCGCACCGGCTGACCCGCTATGCCCACGAGGTGGCGTCGGCCTTCCACGTCTTCTACACGCAGTGCCGCGTGCTCGTCGACGACGCGGAACTGGCCAGAGCCAGGCTGGCGTTGTGCAGCGCGACACGCACGGTGTTGGCCAACGTCCTGGGGCTCCTGGGCGTTAGCGCTCCGGAGACGATGTAACGGCGATACGACGACGCACGCAGGCGGGCGCCCGCAAGGGGCCCGCCGGCTCATTTGGACAAGACCGGGAGGACACGAGGATGGCGAAGTATATTTTCGTGACCGGCGGCGTCGCTTCCAGCCTCGGCAAAGGCATTACCGGGGCGTCGCTGGGACGGCTGCTGAAGAGCCGCGGCTTGGAAGTGACGATGGTCAAGCTGGATCCGTACATTAACATCGACCCCGGGACGATGAGCCCGCTGCAGCACGGTGAAGTGTTCGTCACCGAGGACGGCGCGGAAACCGACCTCGACCTGGGTCATTACGAGCGGTTCATCGACGTGGACCTGACCCGGGACAACAACTTGACCGCCGGCCAGGTGTACTGGTCCATCCTTACGAAGGAACGGCAGGGCGAATTTCTCGGCGAGACGGTGCAGGTCATCCCGCACGTCACCAACGAGATCAAAGAGCGCATCTTGCACGTCGCCCGCAAGAACCCCCACGTGGACGTGGTGCTGGTGGAAGTGGGCGGCACGGTGGGCGACATCGAGTGCCTGCCGTTCCTGGAGGCCATCCGCCAGCTGCGCTCCGACGTGGGCCGCGACAACTGCCTGTACATTCATGTGACGCTAGTGCCGTACGTGCGCGCGGCGGGAGAACTGAAGACGAAGCCGACGCAGCACAGCGTCAAGGAGCTGCGCAGCCTGGGCATTCAGCCGGACATCATCGTTTGCCGCTGCGAGCGCCCGCTGTCGCGCGACATCCGGGAGAAGATCGCCCTGTTCTGCGACGTGCCGCCCGAGGCCGTCATCCAGAACATCGACGCGGATACGATCTACGCGGTGCCGCTGCTGCTGGAGCAGGAGGGGCTCGACACGCTGGTGCTGGAGAAGCTGGGCCTGGCGCCGGGGCAGCGGGACCTGTCCGAATGGCGGGCCATGGTGGAGCGGATGCGCCATCCTGTGCACCGAGTGCGCGTGGCGCTGGTGGGCAAGTACACGTCGCTGCCCGACGCCTACTTGAGCGTCACCGAAGCGCTGACCCACGCGGGCGCGGACTTGCGCACGGCGGTGGAAGTCGTCTGGGTGTCCGCGGAAGACGTGGAACGGGAAGGCACGGGCCTGCTGGAAGGCGTGGACGGGGTGCTGGTGCCGGGAGGGTTCGGCCACCGGGGCATCGAAGGGAAGATCAAGGCCATCCGCTGGGCCCGGGAGAACAAGGTGCCGTACCTGGGCTTGTGCCTCGGCTTGCAGCTGGCCGTCGTGGAGGCGGCGCGGCACTTGTCGGACCTGGAGAACCGGGAGCTGGCCAACAGCACCGAGTTCGATCCCGACACGCCGCATCCCGTGGTGGACCTGGTGCCGGGGCAGAAGGAGCATGGCGAGAAGGGCGGCACCATGTGCCTTGGCCGCCGGGAGTGCCATGCCGTGCCCGGCACGCTGGTGGAGCGCATCTACGGGGCGCGCGTGTTCTACGAGCGGCATCGCCACCGCTATGAGGTGAATCCCGCGTACAGGGAGGCGCTGGAGCGGGCCGGCATCGTCTTCTCGGCGTTTTCGCCCGACGGGCGGCACGTCCAAGCCATCGAGCGCAGAGATCACCCGTTCTTCGTCGCGTCGCAGTACCATCCTGAATGGAAGTCGCGGCCGAACCGGCCGCATCCGCTGTTCAAAGCGTTCGTCGAGGCGGCGCTGGCCCGGCGAGGCCAGGTGGTCTCGGGACGTGTGGAATAACGGCCGGACGTCTGATATACTAACACCAAGAAGGAGCGGGGTCGTTTTTCCACTCCGCTGAGAGGGGTGAAGCTCGGATGGTCCGCATGAAGGTCAAAGTCGTCGGTCTTGACCAGAACACGCTGATCCCCGTCGTCATCATCACGGACATGGAGGAGTCGGGCTTTATTCCGATTCTTATCGGCCCCGCGGAGGCCCAAGCCATCGCTTCGCATCTGGAGAACAACAAACCGGCGCGTCCGATGACGCACGATTTGCTGAAGAACATCCTCGATGAGCTGGGCGTGAAGGTGGAGCGCGTCGTCATCAGCGACCTCAAGGAGGAAGTGTACTACGCCCGCGTGCGTCTGAAGACGGACAAGGGCGTGCTCGACATCGATGCGCGGCCCAGCGACGCCATCGCGCTGGCGGTGCGCGTCGACGCTCCGATCTACGTGTCGGAGGAAGTGGCCGCCCGGGCGGTTATCGCCACCAAGAAGCCGGACGACGAGGAAATGGAGCAGTTCCGGCGCTTCCTGGAGAACGTCAGCCCGGAAGACTTTGAACGCAACTTGCGCGGCTGAGGCGAGAATAATGTCGCCTCATTTTCCCCCATACTGGAAGCAGGCGGCAGGAATTTATTCCACGGCAGCGAAACAGAGTCCGCGGACTTGCCGCCTGCGCGCTCTTGATCCGCGAATTCGTTGAATTTTGAGATACCCTGAGGTACCCCTGTATATATGCCCGCGTCCCTTCCGTCCCGTCAACTCCATGAAAAGCGAGCGGCGATTCGGTCGGTTCGAGGAGGAATTCGGCATGACGCTGGCCGAGCTGCAATCGAAGAGTACGGCTGAGCTGCACGAGATCGCGCGCCAGCTGGAAGTCAACGGTTACAGCAAGATGCGCAAGGAAACCCTCATCATGGAGATCCTGCGCAAAGAGACGGAAAAAGAAGGCCTTCTCTTCAGCCAAGGCATACTCGAAATATTGCCCGACGGCTACGGGTTCTTGCGAGTGGCCGGCTACACGCCCAGCCCGGAAGACGTGTACGTGTCGCCCTCGCAGATTCGTCGCTTCCAGCTGCGCACGGGCGACGTGGTGCTGGGGCAGGTGCGGCCGCCGAAGGAAAACGAGCGCTACTACGCCTTGCTGCGCGTGCTGGCCGTCAACGGCATCGACCCCGAGGAAGCGATGAAACGCCCCAGCTTCGACGACCTCACGCCGGTTTACCCCAACCAACGGATTCGCCTCGAAGTCGAAGGACAGAAAGACGTCGCCACGCGGCTCATCGACATTATCGCGCCGCTGGGCAAAGGACAGCGGGCGTTGATCGTCGCGCCCCCGAAGGCCGGCAAGACGACGGTTCTCAAGAAGATCGCCAACAGCATTTCCATCAACCACCCGGAAATCGTCCTCATCGTCTTGCTCATCGACGAGCGGCCCGAGGAAGTTACCGACATGGAGCGATCGGTCAAGGGCGAAGTCATCGCGTCCACCTTTGACCAGCCCCCCGAAAACCACGTGCGCGTGGCGGAGCTGGTCCTCGAGCGGGCCAAGCGGCTGGTGGAACACGGCCGCGACGTGGTCATTCTCTTGGACAGCATTACCCGCCTGGCGCGGGCGTACAACTTGGTGGTTCCGCCCAGCGGCCGGACGCTGACGGGCGGCGTGGACCCGGCGTCCATGCGGGGCCCGAAGCGGTTCTTCGGCGCGGCGCGCAACATCGAGGAAGGCGGCAGCCTGACCATTATCGCTACCGCTCTGGTGGAGACGGGCAGCCGGGCCGACGACGTCATTTACGAAGAGTTCAAAGGCACCGGCAACTGTGAGCTGCACTTGGACCGGCGCCTGGCCGAACGGCGCATCTTCCCCGCCATCGACATTTACAAGTCCGGCACCCGCAAGGAGGAGCTGCTGCTCTCGCCGGAGGAACTCGACACGATGTTCGTGCTGCGCAAGCTGCTGGGCTCGCTCGGCACGGCCGAGACGACCGATCTGCTCATCGAGCGCTTGACCAACACCGCCAACAACGCGGAGTTCATCGAGCTCGTCTTGCATTCGCCGTTTGCCGAAGAAGTGCGCGCGTAGGCAGGGATCCAAGCCCGGGGCGTCGAAGGGTGCGCCTGACGAGTTCGGCGTCTCGGTCGGAGGAGGACAAGCAGGTGCGGACCTCATCACTCGTCGCGGTCGTTCTTTTTTTTCTAGGCATCGCAGCCATGGCTACGCAAATGGGCAGTGACACCGCGAACCGCTCCGGCGTCGGCGGTCCCGACGACGACCTGGTAGTCATCAGCGCGACCGCCTACGAGGAGCCGGCTCTACCGGCGGACGCACCGAGCGCCTCTTCCGACGACGCAGCTGCGGTCGCCGCGGCCGAAACCGCGGCCGGCGGCGCGACAGCGGCCGCCCCGGCGGACGCGGGCGGCCAGGAAGCTGTGGAGGACGCTGCGGAAAAGGAAGAGCAGCGACCGCTCATCCTCAAGCACGTCGTTCAGCGCGGCGAAACGCTTTGGGAAATCGCGCTGAAGTACGGCATCGACGTCGACACCATCGTGGCCAACAACGACATTCCGGACATCGATCGCCTTCAGATCGGCCAAGAGCTCACCATCCTGACCATCCGCGGAGCGATTCACACGGTCCGGCGCGGCGAAAGCTTGTGGGATATCTCCCGTACCTACAACGTCTCCATCGATGAGATCGCGGCGGTCAACGGCATCGCGGATCCGTCGCGCATCCAGGTCAATCAGCAGCTGATCATTCCGGGCGCCCAGGCTGCGGCGGCTGCCTTGCGGCGGGAAGCGCTCGTTTCCTCGTCGGGCCAGCTGCTGCGCAATTTCGAGTGGCCGACCATCAGCGGCGCGCGCATCTCATCCAACTTCGGGCAGCGCTGGGGCCGGATGCACTACGGCATTGACATCGCCGTACCAATCGGCACGCAAGTCTACGCCGCGGCCGCGGGCACCGTCACCTACGCCGGGCCCATGGGCACCTACGGTATCCTCGTGATCATCGACCACGGCAACGGGGTGGAGACGCGCTACGCGCACCTGAGCCGCCCGGTGGTGTCGGTGGGCCAGCGGGTCAAGCGGGGACAGCTCATCGCCTACAGCGGCAACACCGGCAACTCCACGGGGCCGCACCTGCACTTCGAGATACGCTACCGCGGCACGGCCGTCAACCCGTTGCAGTATCTAAAGCGGTAGCGCTTCGGTCTTGCAGCGGTTGCACTTCGGAACGGAAACGCCCGCGCTTCGGTGCCGCGGGCGGCAGGCGCCGCACGGCCGTACGGAGCGCAACCGCACGGGTCGCAAGAGGACAGTTTGGAGCTCCGTTAGGACCCCCGGAGACGGGGGTCCAATCGATCGCGCAGGCCGTCGCCCAGCAAGTTGAAGCCCAGCACCGCCAAAGCGACGGCGAGGCCCGGAAAGAACGCGGGATAGGCGGAGAAGAAGAGAAAGTCTTGCGCGTCGCGCAGCATGCGGCCCCAGCTGGGCGTGGGGGGCTGGGTGCCCAGGCCCAGGTAGCTGAGGGCGGCTTCGGCCAGCACCGCTTGGCCGAAGGCTACGGTGGCTTGGACGAGCACGAGTCCGGCGGTGTTGGGCAGGATGTGCCGCGTCAAAATGTGCCAGCCGCTCGCGCCCAGGGCGCGAGCGGCTTCGATGAAGCCTTGTTCCCGCAGCGTCAGAACGTGGGCCCGGACGATGCGGGCGAAGACCGGCACCGAGGCGATGCCGATGGCCAGCGTGCCGGTCACGGCCCCCGGGCCGAGGACCGCCGCCAGCAGCAGCGCCGCCAGCACGGGCGGGTAAGCCGCGACCGCGTCCATGAGCCGCATCAGCGCCTCGTCGATCCAGCCTCTCGCGAGGGCCGCCAGGCTGCCGACGAGGCTGCCGGCCACCACACCTACACTGACCGCTACGACGCCGACGAGCACCACCGTGCGCGAGCCGACCAGCAGGCGGCTGAACACGTCGCGCCCCAAGTGGTCCGTGCCCAGCCAGTGGACGGCATTGGGACCTTGGAAACGCCGCAGTACCTGCACTTCCGTCGGGTCATGGGGCACCCATACGAAGCTGATCACCGCCATGGCGAGCACTAGGCTCACCAAGGCGGCGCCCACGTACAAGTTCCACGCCCGGGCCCGCCGGAGCCGAACGGCCCGGGGAGCCGTTTCCGCCGCATTGCTCATTCGTACCGGATCCTCGGATCAAGATAGGCGTACAACACGTCGGTGACGAAGCTGAGCAGCACCACCGCGCCGGCGATGACCAGCACTACCCCTTGCGTCAGGGGCAGGTCGCGGTTTTGCACAGCTGCCAGCGCCAGGCTGCCGAGGCCGGGCAGCGCGAACACCTGCTCGATGATGACCGCTCCCGCCAGCAGCTGGCCCAGCTCCACCACAAGCACGGTGCTGACGGTGACCAGCGCGTTGCGCAGCACGTGCCGCCGCACGACGACGGCTTCCGGCAAGCCCTTCGCCCGCGCCGTGCGGATGAAATCCTGCTCCAGCACTTCCACCGCGGCCGCCCGCACGATGCGGGTCAAGGCCGCGGCGCGCGCCGTGCCCAGCGCGAGCGCGGGCAAGAGCAGCGCGCGCAGCGCCGCCCCCGCGTCGGACCAGCCCGGAAAGCCGCCCGACGGCAGCCAGTTGAGCTGCACGGCGAAGACGAGAATCAGGAAGATGCCGAGCCAAAATGACGGCGTCGCCGCGCCCAGCTGCGCCAGCGCCGAGACCAGCGCGTCAGCCGCGCTGCCCCGGCGGTACGCCGCATACAAGCCGGCGGGCAAGCCGATGGCCGCCGCCCACAGCAGCGCCAGCGCGGCCAGCGGCAACGTCACCTGCAGCCGCTGGCCGATGAGCTCGGCCACGGGCACTCGGTACACGAGCGAAGAGCCCAAGTCAAAAGAAACCAGGCCGGCCAGCCAGCGGCCGTAGCGAGCCAGCGGCGGCAGGTCCAGGCCCAGCTGTTTCTCCAAAGCGGCCAGCGCCGCCGGGTTGGCGTCGGTGCCCAGCACGATGCGAGCCGGATTGCCGGGCAACACCAGCAAGGTGAAAAACGTCAGCGACGCCGCGAGCCAGATCGTAACCAGGAACGTCGCGGCGCGCCGCACGAGATACGCCTGCATCGATGGCTCAGCGGGCGATGTACACCGCGGTGACGTCGGTGATGACCATGGGCAGCGCCTCCCACCAGCCGTAAACGTCCGCGCGGCTCAGCACGAAGTACGGCCGGGCATACAGCCACGCGTTCACCGCGTCTTCCGCCAGCTTTTCCTGCAGCCGCCGGTAGATCTGCGCCCGCTCGCCTTCATCGCTGGTCTGCCGGGCCGCCGCCAGCAGCTCCCGCACCACGGGGCTGTCGTAGCGGAAGTAGTAGTTCGGGTTGCCGTAAATGCTGATGTCCATCGGCTCCGCGTGGCCGATGACGGTCAAGTCGTAGTCCGCTTCACCGAAGATGCGGGACAGCCACGTCGCCCACTCCACAAGCTCGATGTCCACCTGGATGCCGACGCGCCGCAGCTGGTCCGCGACGATCTCGCCGGCCCGCACCGCGTACGGATACTGGTTGGGCAAGCTGAGGGTGAGCCGCAGGCCGTCGCCGTAGCCCGCCTCCTGGAGAAGCGCCCGCGCTTTGGACGGGTCGTAGGGATAGACGCCGGTCAGATCGACGTAGTACGGATCGGCCGGCGACATGTGCGAGCCGATAGGCACGCCGAAGCCGAACTCGGCCCCCAGGATGACCTCCTCGCGGTTGATGGCGTGGCTGATGGCTCGCCGCACTCGCACGTCGTTCAGCGGGGCGCGCGAGTTGTTCATGGCCAGCACCACCGTGCTGGTGGTGGGTCCCTGGATCACCTTGAAGCCCGGCCGCCGCTCCACCTGCATGGCTTGCTCGGCGGTGGCCGCGCCCGCGATGGCGTCGACGCTGCCGGCCAGCAGCGCCGCCACCTGCGCGCTCGGATCCGCGATAAAGCGGAACGTCACGCCGTCCAGGTAAGGAAGCTCCGGATTCCAGTACTGCTCGAAACGCTCCAGGCGCACGTGGCTGCCCGGGACCCACTCCACGAAGCGGAACGGGCCGGTGCCGACGGGCCTCGTGGCTTGCTCGGCGTACGACCCGGCCGGGACGATGACCGAATCGGGCCGGGCCAAATTATACAGAAATTCGGCGTCCGGCGTCCGCATCCGGAATACCACGGTATAATCGTCCAGCGCTTCCACTTCCGCGATGGAGGAATAGTACTGCTGGTTCGTATGGCCCGACGCCGGGTCCATGGCGCGCCGGAACTTGGCCACCACGTCCGCCGCCGTGAAAGGCCGGCCGTCGTGGAACAGCACGCCGCGCCGCAGGTGGAAGACGTATTCCATCGCGTCGGGAGATATGGTCCACGACTCGGCCAGCGCCGGAACGATGGCGCCGGAGGACGTAATCTTCACCAGGCCTTCCAACACGTTGTGGTGCACGATGGCCGTGGCGGCCGTGGCGGTGGTAGCCGACGGGTCCAGGATGGGCGGCTCGGCGGACTGCACGACGACCAAGTGTCCGCCGCGCACGGGCGCCGGCTGCGCGAAGACTACCGAAGCCGGCAGCAGGACGAACAGCAGCGCCGACAGCCAACGGAACGCTCTTGCGCGCACGGAGCATCCCCCTCGACGTGGCGTGGACGATTTATGTCGTAATCGCCAATATTTTAGCATAGGCGACGGGGCCGGCGATCGGCGAGTTGTCTTCCCGCCGGGACGGTGTGGTATAATTGCTTGGATATTGGCCCCGGACGAGGGGCCGTCCGATTCGCGACGGAGAGGTGAACCAGGATGAAGAAGGGGATTCATCCCGAATACTACCGCACCACGATTACGTGCGCCTGCGGAGCGACGTTCGAGGTGGGTTCCACCGCGCGCAACATGCGAGTCGAAGTGTGCTCGAACTGCCATCCGTTCTACACCGGCGTGCGCCAGCGCGTGGTGACCAGCACCGGCCGGGCGGAGCAGTTCCGGCAGAAGTACGGCCTGAGCGAGAAGGAGTAAGCGCGGGCGCTCCCGCGCCGTCCCTGCGCCGGCGAGGCGTCGCTGCGAGGGAGGCGTCTGCGGCATGGCGCGCATTGGCCCGATCCAACTGGAACACCCGGTCGTCATGGCGCCGATGGCGGGCGTGACCGATCTGCCGTACCGGCTCATCGCCCGCGAGCAAGGCGCCGCGCTGGTCTATTCCGAGCTGGTGTCGGCCAAAGGCATTTGCTACGGCAGCCAGCGGACGCTGGAGCTGCTGGAGATCGCCGAGGCGGAGCGGCCGGTGGGCTTGCAGATTTTCGGCGGCGAGGCGGAGACGATGGTTCAGGCCGCGCTGCACGTGGAGCGGCGCGGGCCGGACTTGCTGGACATCAACATGGGCTGCCCGGTGCCGAAAATTACCCGCAACGACGAAGGCTGCGCGCTGATGCTGGATCCGAAGCGGGCGGGCCGCCTGGTGCGCTGCGTCGTCGAGGCGGTGCGGCTGCCCGTGACGGTCAAAATCCGCAAAGGCTGGGACGAAAACCACGTCACCGCTCCCGAGGTCGCCGTGGAGCTGGAGAAAGCCGGCGTGGCCGCGATTACCGTCCACGGGCGGACGCGCGAAGACTTCTACTCCGGCCGCGCTGACTGGGACATCATCCGGAAGGTCAAGCAGGTTGTGGGCATTCCCGTGATCGGCAACGGCGACGTGGCGACGCCCCAGGACGCGGCGCGCATGCTGGAAGAGACCGGATGCGACGCGGTCATGATCGGGCGCGCTTGCCTGGGCGACCCGTGGATTTTCAAGCGCGTGGTGCACTACCTGGAGAAGGGCGAGCTGCTGCCCATGCCGACGCCGCGGGAAAAGATCGAGATGGCCGTGCGCCATCTGCGCATGGCGGTGGACTTCAAAGGCGAGTGGCGTGGCGTGCGGGAGATGCGCAAGCAGATTGCCTGGTACTTGAAAGGCCTCCCCGGCAGCGCCCGCGTCAAGCAGCTGGTGCAGACGCTGGAGCAGGCCGACGCGGTGGCCAACGTGCTGTTCGACTACCTGGCTTCGCTCGGACAAAGGGCAGACGAGCCGCTGCCGGCGCCGCGCCCGCGCGCGGGGCAAGCCGCCTAGCGCGTTCTTACCGAAGATGACTATGGATTTGGTGCGCATCGGCGACAAACTGATCAGCCGCCGCAAGATCCACCGGGCCGTCGACAAGATCCTGGAGCGCCGTGCCCAGGGCGCTTCGCAGCAAGACGTGGCGGCCGAGTTCGGCATCGACCGGGCGGTCGTCTCGCGCCTGGAGGCCCTGGGCGAAGTGCGCAAGGGCGAGCGCGTCGCACTGGTGGGCTTTCCCGTGGCCAACAAGGACGAGCTGGAAGCCCTCGCGCGCGAGGCGGGCGTCGACTACGTGCTGCTGCTCAACAACGCCGAACGCTGGGGCTACGTCCAGAGCGTCTCGGGCGCGGAGCTTCTGAACCGCGTGCTGGAAGTCATTTCCCGCCTGAAGGAATGCGACACCGTCATCTTCCTCGGCTCCGACATGCGCATCGAGTGGGCGGAGGCCATTCTCGGCGCGGACAAGGTGGTCAGCATCGAGCTGGGGCCGTCGCCCATCACCGAAGATCAATACGTGTCGCCGCAGCGCATCGCGCAAATCCTGGCGGCGACGCGCGGCAATGGAGGCGTATAAGCTTGAAACGGGTGGTCAGCGTCAGTATCAGTTCGTCGTCGCGCGACCACGTGGCCGAGCTGGAGCTGTTGGGCGAGCGGGTGCGGGTGGAACGCATCGGCACCGACGGCGACGTGGAGAAGGCTGTCGCCCTCATCCGCGAGCTGGACGGCCAGGTCGACGCCTTCGGCATGGGCGGCATCGACTTGTACGTCTGGGCCGGCGGCCGCCGCTACGAGCTGCGGGACGCCCACCGCATCGCGCGCGCCGCGCAGAAGACGCCCATCGTCGACGGCTCGGGCCTCAAGAACTCGCTGGAACGCCGCATCGTCTCGTATCTCGCCGAAGAAGTGGGCCTGCGCTGGCCCGAGCAGAAAGTGCTGCTGGTCTCCGCCGTCGACCGCTTCGGCATGGCGGAGGAGCTGGCCAAGTCCGGGTGCGACCTGATCATCGGCGACTTCATGTTTGTCTTGGGCCTGCCCATTCCCATGCGGTCCTTGAAGACGCTGGTGAACGTGGCGCGCGTATTGGCGCCGCTCATCGTGCAGCTGCCCATTTCGGTGCTTTACCCGACGGGCGAAAAGCAGACCAAGTCGCGGCCGAAGTTCGTGAAGTATTATCAGTGGGCCGACGTCATCGCGGGCGACTACCATTACATCCGCCGGCACATGCCCGATGATCTCACGGGCAAGATCATCATCACCCAGACCATCACCAAGAGCGACGTGGAAGACTTGCGCCGCCGCGGCGTGCGCATGCTGGTGACGTCCACGCCCGAGCTGAACGGGCGGTCGTTTGCCACCAACGTCATCGAAGCGCTCCTCATCGCCCTCGACGGCCGAGGCCGCGCTTTGGAGCCCCACGAGTATTTGGCCCTCATCGACAAGCTCCAGCTGAAGCCCCGCATCGAGATGCTGAACGGTTAAACCGCGAAAAAATCGCCGGGCCTGTTGTCAGACGAAAGAGGACTTGTTATAGTGAGCATGTGCACAGTTTTGTGCACATGCTCTTTTTTCGGCAGAGGCCGTTAGGAGGGCTGTCATGCACCCGTTTCCTCGGTACGTCAACCCCCATTTGGGCGAGCTCCTGAAGACGGTCAAGCTGGATAAGCGGTTCGTGCGCGGCGAGGGCGCATGGCTGTGGGACGCGGAAGGCAACCGGTATCTCGATTTCATCGCCGCGTACGGCGCGCTGCCGTTCGGATACAATCCGCCGCGCATCTGGGAAGCGCTGCGGCGCGTCTGGGAGGCGGGCGAGCCCAGCTTCATTCAGCCTTCCTATCTTGACGCGGCCGGCCAGCTGGCGGAAAGGCTGATTCAGCTCACCAACGGCGACTTCGACTACGTGACGTTCACCAACAGCGGCACCGAGTCGACGGAGGCCGCCATCAAGCTCGCTCGGGCGGCCACGGGGCGCCGGCGCGTGCTGGCCGCCAACAACAGCTTCCACGGCAAGACGCTGGGGGCCCTCTCCGCCACGGGCCGGCCCAGCTATCAGGATGCCTTCTTCGTGCCGTTCGAAGGCTTCGACTTCGTCCCCTACGGCGACGCGGAAGCGATCCGGCGGGCGCTGGAGGCGCGGCCTGGCGAGTACGCGGCCGTCATCTTGGAGCCCATTCAGGGCGAGGGCGGCATCGTGGTGCCGCCGCCGGGTTACTTAAAGCAGGTGGAACAGCTTTGCCGCGAGTTCGGGGTCGTGTTCATCCTCGACGAAGTACAGACGGGCTTGGGGCGCACGGGCGCGCTGTTCCGGTACCAGGAGGAGGGCGTCAAGCCCGACGTGCTTACCTTGGCCAAGGCGCTGGGCGGCGGGATCTTCCCCATCGGTGCCGTGCTCTGCCGCGCCGAGGTGTACACCGAGGCGTTCGCCATGAAGCACTCGTCCACGTTTGCCGGCAACACACCGGGCGCCCGGGTGGGCCTGGCGGCGCTGGAGCTGCTGACGGAAAACGACGGGGCCCTGCTGGCCAACGTGCGGCGGCTTGGTGAGCGGCTGAAGCGGGGACTGGAGGAGCTGCGCGAGCGATACCCGCACGTCATCCGAGAAGTGCGCGGCGCTGGCTTTATGCTGGGCGTCGACTTCGGCATCGACCGGCGGACGTTCGGCAGCGGCCCCGGCTCCATGCTGGGCATTATGGCCGAGCAGGAGCTGCTGACGCCGGCCATCTCGTCGTATCTGCTCAACCGGCGCGGCTTGCGGGTGGCGCCGACGTTGAACGGCAACAGCGTCATCCGCATCGAACCGCCGCTCATCGTCGACGACGAGCAGTGCGAGCTGGCGCTGGCGGCGCTCGAAGACGTATGCCGGGTGCTGGCGCAGGGCAACACGGGCGAGCTGCTGGCGCATCTGGTTGACCGCACGGAACCCGTGCCGGCGCCGGTGCGGCTGCCGGAGGACGACATTCCGGTACCCGCAGGCCCGGAGCCCGACGAAGGCCGCTTCGCCTTCCTCGTGCACCCGCTGGACTTGGGCAACTACGCGGAGTTCGACCGCAGCCTGGCGCCGTATACAGAGGAAGAGATGCGGCGGCTCTCGGAACGGTTTAACGGGCTGATGAAGCCTTTCGTCATCGGCCAGACGCGCGTCGTGTCGGCCACCGGCGAGAAGGCCTACGGCGAGTTCGTCGTCGTGCCGCGCACGACCGAGCAGCTCATCAGCGGCTCGCGGCAGGAGAACCTCGAAGTGGTCGCCGAGGCGGTGCGGCTGGCGCACGAGCGCGGCGCCCGCATCGTGGGCCTGGGCGCCTACACGGCCATCGTGACCCGCAGCGGCCGGGCGCTCAAAGACCGGGAGGTGGCGCTGACGACGGGCAACAGCTACACGGTGGTTGCGGCCATCGAAGCGCTGTTGGAGGCCAGCACGCGGCTCGGGGAGGATCTGGCGTCCATGACGGCGGCGGTCGTCGGCGCGGCAGGTTCCATCGGCCGCGGCACGGCGCTGCTGCTGGGTCCGGACGTCCGGCGTTTGATCTTGGTGGGCAACCCGCGTTCGGGCGAGAAGGGGATGGAGCGGCTGCAGTTGGTGGCCGCGGAGCTGTTCGAGCACGTGGCGAAGGAGGCCGAAGGCGGCCGCACCTTTGCGCCCGGCACCATCGGCGACTGGCTGCTGGCGCAGCCGGGCCGTCCGGCGCCGGACGCGGGCTTGGAAGCGTTTGCCGCCTGGGCACAGCCGCTGCTGGCCGCACCGGATTGCCCGGTGCAGCTGTCCATCGACGTCGCGGCGTCGCTGGCGCAGGCGCAGGCCGTGGTCATCGCCACCAGTTCGGCCGAGGAGTTCGTCACGCCCGAGATGCTGCGCCGCGGCGCGGTTATCTGCGACATGTCGCGGCCGCCCAACGTCAGCCGCCGGGTGGAAAAGGAGCGTCCCGACGTGCTGGTGCTGGACGGCGGCGTCATCGAAGTCCCGGGCCGGCCGTGGTTCGGCTGGAACTTCGGCTACGAGCAAGGGTTGGCGTACGCCTGCATGTCGGAGACGATGATGCTGGCCCTGGAGCGGGACTATCAGGACACGTCGCTCGGCAGCGATCTGACGCCGGCTTCCGTGCTGCGGTTCAGGGAACTCGCGCGCAAGCACGGCTTCAAGCTAGCGGGGCTGCGCAGCTTCGACCGGCCCGTCACCGAGGAGCGCTGGCGGCAGCTGCTGGCGGCCCGGGCCGAGACCATGTCCCCTGCGCGGGCGTAGCCGCCTGGTGGCGGCCGCCCGCTTCTTTTCGCCGCTAGCGCCTCTTCACAAAGCCACGCGCTTCATATATAATCTCCTGCGAAACTTGGGGACCCGATGCGGACCGCTAGCCGGAAGTTTCCGGCTAGCGGTGCGTACAATAGTGGGCAAATCCCGCCCGGAGCAAAGGGGAGACCGAGCTCGATGCGTGAGAAGGAAGTGTTGCTGACGCGCGAGGGCCTGGCCAAGCTTGAGCGCGAGTTGGAGCTGCTCAAGACGGTTCGCCGCCGCGAAGTCGCGGAGCGGATCAAGCAGGCCCTGGAGTTCGGCGACATCTCGGAGAACTCCGAATACGACGACGCCAAGAACGAGCAGGCGTTCATCGAGGGCAAGATCATGCAGCTCGAAAAGATGCTGCGGAACGCCAAGGTCATTGACGAGTCGGAGATCGAAGAGGGCGTCGTCAGCCTCGGTTCCCGCGTCCGGTTGAAGGATTTGGAGTACGGTGACGAGTTCGAGTACATCATCGTCGGCTCCGCGGAGGCGGACCCGCTCAACCACCGCATCTCCAACGAGTCGCCGGTTGGACAGGCCATTATGGGCAAGCGGAAGGGCACCATCGTCGAAGTGAAGGCGCCGGACGGCGTCATCAAGTATCAGATCCTGGAAGTGACACGGTAATGACTGAGGAGCTGCGGCGCGCCGGCGCTTCTTCGCCGGCGCCCGGCGCCGAGGAGCGCGACGTCCGGGAGGACGAGCGCGAAGCGCTGGAGATCAACGATCAGATCGCATCGCGGATGAACAAACGGCAGCGGCTGCTGGAGATGGGCATCGCGCCCTACGGCGGCCGCTTTGACCGTACCCATACGGTGGACGAGCTGCTGCGCCGTTTCGATGAGCTCGAAGGGCAGACGGTGAAGGTGGCCGGGCGCATCCGGACCATCCGGCGCCAGGGGCGCATCACCTTCATGGACCTGCAGGACAACGGCGAGCGCATCCAGCTGTTCTGTCGCATCAACAGCATGGGCGAGGAAGCCTACGAGCGGCTGGAATGGCTGGACTTGGGCGACATCATCGGCGCCGAAGGCGTCGTCATGCGCACCAAGCGCGGCGAGCGGAGCGTCGAAGTAACCGCTTGGCAGCTGCTGGCCAAGGCCTTGCGGCCTTTGCCCGAGAAGTGGCATGGCCTCAAGGACGTGGAGCTGCGCTACCGCCAGCGTTACCTCGACCTCATCGTCAACCCGCACGTGCGCGAAGTCTTCATCAAGCGCAGCCAGGTGGTGGCCGCCATTCGGCGCTTCCTCACCGAGCGGGGCTTCCTCGAGGTGGAGACGCCCATTTTGCACCCCATCGCGGGCGGCGCCAACGCGCGTCCTTTCATCACGTACCACAACGCGCTGGGCATGAACCTGTACATGCGCATCGCGCCGGAGCTGTATCTGAAGCGGCTTCTGGTCGGCGGCTTCGACAAGGTGTTTGAGCTGGGCCGCAACTTCCGCAACGAGGGCATCTCGACGCGGCACAACCCCGAGTACACGATGCTCGAGGTGTACGAGGCATACAAGGACGCGGCTCACATGATGGAGCTGACGGAGCAGCTGTTCGCCTACGTGGCGGAGCAGGTGACCGGCAGCACGCGCATCGTCTACCAGGGCCACGAAATCGACTTGACGCCGCCGTGGAAGCGGCTGCCGATGGCCGAGGCGGTGCGGCAGTATACGGGCTTGGACTTTAATCAGATCGAGACCGACGAAGAGGCCCGGGCGCTGGCGGCGGCCAAGGGCGTCGAGGTGGAGCCGGGCAAGTCCAAGTGGGCCGTTATGGCGGAAGTGTTCGAGGAGCTGGTGGAACCGCACCTCATCCAGCCGGTGTTCATCACCGAGCACCCGGTGGACATTTCGCCGCTGGCCAAGCGGAAAGACGGCGCACCGCACCTGGCGGACCGCTTCGAGCCCTACATCATGGGCTGGGAGATGGCCAACGGCTTCTCGGAGCTCAACGACCCCGTCGACCAGCGGGAGCGGTTCGAGCGGCAGATGGCGCAGCGGGCCGCGGGCGACGAGGAAGCCCACATGATGGACGAAGACTTCCTGCGCGCGCTGGAGCACGGCATGCCGCCGGCCGGAGGCCTGGGCGTGGGCGTCGACCGGCTGGTCATGCTGCTGACCAATTCGCCTTCTATCCGGGACGTGCTCTTGTTCCCGCACATGCGGGCGCGCGACTGGTAGGCGATGGGCGCATGGCGGCGCGTGCGACGGCGCCGGCGCGGCCGGCGTGGACCGGAACCGGCAAGGACCGGTTTTGGCTGGGCGCACGAAGCGCCTGGCCCGTCGTCATCGGCTACCTGCCTATCGGCTTCGCGTTGGGTGTGCTGGCGGCCGGCGCCGGATTGACCGCGGCGGAGATCGGCGCGATGTCCTTGCTGGTCTACGCGGGCGCCAGCCAGTTCATCGCGGTAGGGATGCTGGCGGCGGAGGCCGGTCTGGCCGCCATTGCCATGACCACGTTTCTCGTCAACTTGCGCCACCTCCTGATGAGCGCCGCCCTTAGCCCCTACTTTCAGGGCGTGCGGCGTCCCGTGCTGGCCGCGCTGTCGTTTTTCATGACCGACGAAGCGTTCGGCGTCAGCAGCGCGGTGTTCGCCGAGCGGGGCCAGGGCGACGCTTCGTATTTCGCCGGGTTGAGCATTATTCCGTACATCGCGTGGTTTGCGGCCACAGTGGCCGGAGCGGTCGTGGGCAGTGCGGTGACGCTGCCGGCCGCCCTCGGCCTGGACTTCGCGCTGACGGGAATGTTCATCGGGCTGCTGGCGGGCAGCCTGCGCACCCGGCCCGCGGTGCTGGCGGCGACGCTGGGCGGCTTGGTGGCCGTGGCCGCGGGTCCGGTGCTGGGACGGTGGAGTACCATGGTGGCCGCGGTCGTCGCGGCTGCGGCGGGGGTGGCGGCGGCGCGGTGGATGCGGAAGTCCTCCTGATTGTGGCGGCCATGGCCGCCGTGACGTATTTGCCGCGCATGGTGCCGCTGGTGTGGCTGTCGGGGCGCGACTTTCCGCCTCTCGTCATGGAGTGGCTGAGCCTGCTGCCCGCGGCTCTGCTGGGCGCGCTGGTGGCCCAGGCGGTGTTCGCGCCCGGCGGGGCGCTGGACTTGTCGTGGCGCAACCCGATGATCGTTCCGGCCGTGGTCGCCGGAGTCGTCGCGTGGCGGCGCCGCAGCCTGGCGCTGACGGTTTTGAGCGGCATGGCCGTTTACGGAGCCATGCAGGTTTTCTTCGGTTCGTGACGCCGCCGGGCGCAGTCCGGGAAATTAGGTGTTGCGCGGCCGCTGAAGGCGTGCTATATTAAGTAATGCCCGGCGGTCAGTTGGACAAAATCCGGCTGGCCGAGCAAAAAATCCCTCTTGAAAAGGGAACGGGCAGTTGATAAACTAGTGAACTGCCGGCTCGGTGCGGAAACGCACGGGCGGCGCCCCGGCGCAGCGGAAGCTGCGGCGAGGGATTGGTCCTTGAAAACTAAACAGCGCAACGGCCAGGAAGAGTGCGGGTCTTCGGTGGAAGGGAAGGCCTAGCGGCAAGAAGGTAAGCCGGGACAGGCTTGCCGGAGAGTTGGTCTACAACCCGCTGAGGT
>PKQS01000015.1 GCA_017577945.1 Bacillota bacterium | reverse complement strand
GCCGCGGCGGCCATCCAGCGCGGCGTCCCCGCCGACCGCATCTTGTGCCTCACCTTCACCAACCGGGCCGCCCAAGAATTGCGCGACCGGGTGACGGCCCGGTGCGGCCAAGCCGGCCGGCACATTATGGTGCGAACGTTCCACAGCTTGTGCGCGTGGCTGCTGCGGCAAGAGTACGAGCGGGTGGGGTTGCCGCCCGATTTCGTCATCTACGACGAGCAGGACGCGGAGGATCTCCTGCGCTACCTAATGAGCACCCGTTTCCGAGACCGGCCGGGCGCCATTACGCATCCCGGCGAGTTGTACCGGAACATTCAGCGGGCGAAAGCCGACCTGGCAGCGCAGTGCCCGCTGCGCCTGGGTGACCTGCGCGAGCGGGTCGCCGGCATGTTCCCCGCACCCTTGCACGACCTGATTCTCGAATACGAGAACGAGCTGCTGGCCCAGCGGGCCGTGGACTTCGACAACCTGGTGCTCTTCGTGCGGGCGCTGTTCGACGAGTGGCCCGACGTCCGCGAGCGCTGGCGCCGGCGCTTTGTCATGTTGCAGGTCGACGAAATGCAAGATACGAATCTGGCGGAGTACTTGGTGCTCCGGGAGCTGGCCCGCGGCAGCGGCAACATTGTGCTGGCCGGCGACTTCGACCAGACGATCTACGAGTGGCGCGGCTCGCGCCCCGACGAGATTTTGCGGCGGTTTGAGAAAGATTTCGGTCCCGTGCGGCGCTTCCACTTCGTCCAAAATTACCGATCCACGCGGGTCCTTATCGAGGTGGCCGCCTCCGTCGTCTCGGCCTACAGCCAGCGCGAGCCGGCCCGCGCCGACGTGCGGGCACCCCAGGGCGAACCGGTGGGTGTTCACTTTGCCGACGACTCGGAAGAAGAAGCCCGCTGGATTGCCCAGCGCATCCAGCGGTTGCGGACGCAGTGGGCCGCTGTAGGCGAGGAGCTTCCGTATCACCGTGTCGGCGTCCTCGTTCGGGCCAACTACCGGGCCCAAGACATTTCTCGCACGTTCGAAGCGCTGGGCGTGCCGCACATTACCGTGGAGGAGTACGAGTTTTTCCGCCGGCAGGAAGTGAAGGACGCCTTGGCTCACCTGCGTTTCGCCCTGAACCCGGCGGACAGCTTCAGCTTTCGCCGCACGCTGCAGCGGCCGGCCCAGGGCATCGGCCAGCGGACGCTGGCCGCCATTGAGGCTGCGCAGCCGCACGGCTTGCGCCTGGTGGACATGGTGGCGCCGGCGACGCTGCGCTGGGGCGAGCCGTTCGGCCATGTGCTGGAAGCCTTCGACCGTGGCTCGATTACCATCTTCGACGCCGAAACGACGGGCACGGTGCCGGGCAAGGACGAGATCGTGGAGCTCGCGGCCGTGCGCCTGGAAAACGGCGTGCCAGCCCGGCGCTTTCACAAGTTTTTGCGAAACACGGTGCCCGTGGGCGCCAGTGAGCAAGTGCACGGCTGGAGCGACGATTTCCTGCGCCGGCACGGTGAGGATCCGGCGCAGGTGCTGGCCGAATTCGCCCGTTTCGCCGCGGGCAGCCTTTTGGTCGGACACAACGTGAACTTCGACGTGGCTATGCTGGTGGGGCAAGCCGAGCGCTTAGGGGTTGAAATGCCCGTCTGGGAGTGGGCCGACACGTGGGAGATGGCTCGCCGGTTCGTGCAGGCGGAAAGCTATGCGCTGGAAGAGCTGGTTGAAACGCTGGCACTGACGCCGCGACAGGCGCACAAAGCATACGAGGACGTCGAAGCCACGCGCGAGCTCTTGACTTACCTGATCCCCCTTGTCCGTAACGGCGCGGAGGCCCGCAGGGAAGTGGTGAGCCGCTTCCGGGCGCAGTTCGAGGCCGTGGCGCGGCGGGTGCAGACCCTGCGGGAGCGGGTGGGCGTGGACCGCCCGTACGAGGTGCTGAAGTATGCCCTGGAAACGTCGGGGCTGGCCGCGTTCTATGCTCGCGAGCCCAGGCGGAAGGCCAACTTGGAGCGTTTGCTGGACGTTTTCCGGCGAAAGGACGATCCCGAGCTGACGCCGCGGGCGGCGCTGGAGATGCTCGTCCAGTCGGCGGCGCTGATGAGCAACGTGGACTTGCTGGAACCGGAGGAAGGCGGCGTGCGGCTGCTGACGGTCCACCAGTCGAAGGGCCTCGAGTTCGACGTGGTGTTCGTACCGGGCCTGTGCGAACGCGAGTTTCCGTCGGCCAGAGCTTTGGCATCCGGCCGTCTCGACGAGGAGGTCCGCGTGTTCTACGTCGCCGTGACCCGGGCCAAGCGGCGCCTCTTCTTGACGGGCCACCGGTACGTCATCTACCCGTCAGGCGGGTGCAGCCCTCGCGAACCAAGCCGCTTTCTTAAACTCATCGGCCGCCACTGGCGCTGGGAAGATTAAACGGTAATCTGTTGACGCCTGCCTGCTTGCGCTAAAATGGTACGAGCAGCCATTGCGAAGGGGGAGCGGCGGATTGGCCTGGGTGGCGCTGGTGGTGGCTGGGTTGCTGGAGGTGGGGTGGGCGACGTTCATGAAACTGTCGGAAGGCTTCACCCGCCTCGGGCCCAGCGTGGCCACCATCGTTCTCATGCTGGCCAGCTTCGGCCTGCTCAGCTACGCGATGCGCTCGCTTCCCTTGGGGACCGCGTACGCCGTCTGGACCGGCATCGGCGCCGTGGGGTCGGTTATTGTGGGCATTCTTTTCATGGGCGAGTCCCGCGACCCGCTGCGCCTCCTGTGCATCGCGCTCATCGTGAGCGGGCTCGTCGGGCTGCGCCTGACTTCGGGCGAGTAAGCGGCGCGAAGGGTGGACGAAGGCGGCCGGCAAGCCGGCGTGGCGCGTGTTTAACCTGGAACTCTCAATCCCAAAACGCTGACCGGGGGGCAGGAGCTGGTGCAAAACGGTGCTGCGGGCGCCGGGCGTCCCACGCGCGTGGTCATCATGGGCGCCGCGGGCCGCGACTTCCACAACTTCAACGTCGTCTACCGGGACAACCCGGCGTACCGGGTCGTCGCGTTCACGGCGACGCAGATTCCCAACATCGAAGGCCGCACGTATCCGGCGGCGCTGGCCGGCAGCTTGTATCCCGAGGGCATTCCCATCGTGCCCGAGGAGGAGCTGGCCGATCTGGTGCGGCGCGAGCAAGTGGACGAAGTGGTCTTCGCCTACTCGGACGTGTCGCACGAGTACGTCATGAACCGGGCGTCCATCGCCCTGGCGGCCGGCGCGAGCTTCCGTTTGCTGGGTCCGCGGGCGACGATGCTGAAGGCGAAGGTGCCGGTGGTGGCCGTCACGGCCGTGCGTACGGGCTCCGGCAAGAGCCAGACGACGCGCAAGGTGGCCGAGATTTTGACGGCCAAAGGGCTGCGGGTCGTCGTCGTGCGGCACCCGATGCCGTACGGGGACTTGGCCAAGCAGGCGGTGCAGCGCTTCGCGACCCGTGAGGACTTGGACCGTCACGAGTGCACCATCGAAGAGCGGGAAGAGTACGAGCCGCACATCGAGCGGGGCAATGTGGTGTACGCGGGCGTGGACTATGCCGCCATTCTCGAGCAGGCACAGGTCGAAGCCGACGTGATCCTGTGGGACGGCGGCAACAACGACTTCCCGTTCTACGTCCCCGACTTGTGGATCACCGTGGCCGACCCGCACCGGCTGGGCCACGAGACGTCGTACCACCCGGGCGAGACCAACTTGCGCGCAGCCGACGTCGTCATCATCAACAAGGTGGACACGGCGCCGGCCGAGAACGTGGCGGCGCTGCGGGAGACCGTCGCGCGGGTGAACCCGAAGGCGGTCGTCATCGAGGCGGCGTCGCCCGTGACGGTGGACGACCCGGAAGCGATCCGGGGCAAGTCGGTGGTCGTGGTGGAGGACGGCCCGACCCTGACGCACGGCGAGATGAGCTTCGGCGCCGGCGTCATCGCCGCGCAGCGGCTGGGCGCGACGCTGGTCGACCCGCGGCCGTACGCGGTGGGGTCGCTGCAGCAAGTGTACAAGAAGTACACGCAGCTGGGCGCGCTGCTGCCGGCTATGGGCTACGGCGCGCAGCAGATGAAGGAGCTGGAGGCTACCATCAACGCGACGCCGGCGGACGCGGTGGTTATCGGCACGCCCATCGACCTGGGCAAGCTGTTGAAGCTGAACAAGCCAGCGGTGCGGGTGCGCTACGAGCTGGAGGAGCTCGGCGGCGCGTCGCTGGCGCAGGTGCTGGACCGGCTGCCGCTGGGCGCCAAGGATCGATAGTAGCAGTGCCTTAGCAGCGGCCGAAGGCAACGGTCCATTCGGAGTGGAGAAAAGCGAAAGAGCCGGCGCGAGCGGGGCGCTCGGGCCGGCTTCTTGTTTGCCGGTGTCAGGCTCTCTTGTTTGCCGATGCCAAGCTTCTTCTTTGCCGATGCCAAGCTCTCGTGTTTGCCAATGTCAGCCTCTTCGTTATGCCGCCCGCTCCGGCGCGCCCGGAGATGCCGCCGGACGGCGGAACCGGCGCAGCAGCAAGGCCATGGCGAATTGCACCGTGGCGACGACGACGATGGTGGCGCCGGGCGGGGTGGACAGGTAGTAGGCGGCATAGAGGCCCACCCAGGTGGCGACGAGGCCCAGCGCCACGGCCAGCCCGATGACGGTCTCGATGCGCCGGCTGAACAGCGACGCCGTTGCGGCCGGGGTGATGAGGAGCGCCACCACGAGCACGGCGCCGACGGCCGGCAGGGCGACGACGACGGTCAGCGCGGCCAGCGAGAGCAAGAGCAGCTGGAGCCACGCCACCGGCAGCCCGGCCGATTCGGCGCCGGCGGGGTCAAAGGCGACGAAGACGAGATGGCGAAACGCGGCGCTCAGGGCCAGCGCTGTCAGCGCCGCGGCGGCCAGCATCCAGTAGATGTCCGCCGGGCCGATAGCCAGCACCGAGCCCACCAGCAGGGCCGACAGATCGCCCGCGAAATTGGGCCGCGTGGCCAGGCCCAGCACGCCCAGCGCGAAGGCGCCGGTGAACAAAATGGCCAGCGACGTGTCGGCCCGCAGCGTCGTCTTGCGGCCCAGCACCGTCAGCAGGACGGCCGTTCCCAGGCCGGCCGCCAGCGCCCCCACCTGCAGAGGCCACCCCAGCAGCATGGCCGCCACCAGCCCGCCGAACGCGGCGTGGGCCACGGCGTCGCCGATGAAGGCGAGGCCTTTCAGCATGATGAACGTGCCGATGACGCCGGACAGCACGGCGACGAGTGAAACGCCGAGAAACGCCCGGACCATGAATCCGTACTGAAACGGCTCCAGCAGCCAGTCAATGATCGTGCTCATGAATGGTCACCCGGCCCTCGGCCGTCAGCATGGGGATGTGGCGGCCGAAGACGGCCAGCAGCCTGTCGGGCCGCAGCGTCTCCGCCGGCGGGCCCGAAAAGATGATGCGGCGGCGAATGCCGATGACGGTGTCGAAGCAGTCCGTCAAGCAGTTGAGGTCGTGGGTCGTGATGACGATGGTGCGGCCTTCGTCCCGCAACTCTTCCAGAATGTCCAGCAGGTCGTGCTGGGCCGTCGCATCCAGCCCCGTAGCCGGTTCGTCCAGCAAGATAAGGCGAGCGTCTTGTACCAGCGCCCGCGCCAGCAGCACGCGCTGCCGCTGGCCGCCGGACAGGTCGCCCACGGGCCGCAAGGCGAGCTCCGCGAGCCGCACTCGCTCCAGCGCGGCCATGGCCGCCTCGTAAGCCTCCCGGTCGCGGCTTTTCCGCCCCAGTCCGAGCGGCGTCCACCACGGCGTGGAGGCGAGGCGGCCCTGCATGACCACGTCCACCGCCCGCAGCGGAAAGCCCCACTCGATCTCCTCGTTTTGCGGCAAATACGAGATGTGCCGGCGCACTTTCACCGGATCATCGCCCAGCACCCGCACGCTGCCGCGGACGGGCTTCAGCCGGCCGACCAGCGTGCGCAGCAACGTCGACTTGCCGCCGCCGTTGGGCCCGATGATGGCCGCCATGGTGCCGCAGGGCACCGTCCAGCTGACGTTTTCCAGCACCGGCCGGCCGTCGTAGGCGACTGACACGCCGCGCAGCTCGATGCAGGGCTTTCCGTGACCGGCCGCCCGCATGCTACTCACCGCCCAGCCCTTCCACCAGGGCCCGGGCGTTGGCCCGCATCATATCGATGTAAGTGGGCACTTCGGCCGTCAAGGCGTCGGTGTATAGCACGCCCACTTTCACGCCGGCCTCCCGGGCCCACGTCTCCGCGACGCGCGCATTCACCTGGGGCTCCACGAAGATGACCGACACGCCGCGCTCGCGGATGATGTGCAACAGGTCCGCCAGCTCCCGCGGCGCGGGCTCCCGGTCCGGGTTGCGCACGAAAAAGCCGACGATCTCCAGGCCGTAGCGCCGGGCCATGTAGGCGTAGGCGTCGTGGTACGTCACCAGCACTCGCTTTTCCGGCGGGATGCGCTCCACCTGAGCGGCGAACCACCGGTCCAGCTCGGCCAGCTCGGCCAGGTAGCGCTCCGCCCGGGCGCGGTAATACTCGGCCCCCTCCGGATCTGCGGCCGTCAAGGCTTCCGCGATGCGCCGGACGTAGTGCATGGCGTTGGTGACGTCCAGCCACAAGTGCGGGTCGCCCTCGGCGTGCCCGTGGCTCTCATGATCGTCGCCGTGCTGCTCATCACCTGCATCTCTGGTGCCGGCGCCCGCCCGGCCGGGAAGCTGGTAGCTAACGCCCGCGATGGGCGTGAGGCCCTCCGACAGCCGCACCACCAGCAGGTCCGGGCGGCCTACGTTTTCCACGAGGCGGTCGACCCACGGCTCCAGGCCGAGGCCGTTGTAGAGAAAGACGTCCGCCCCCGCCAGCGCCCGGATTTGCGCCGTGGTGGGCTCCCACGTGTGCGGGTCCGCCCCCGGGGGAATGAGGGCCGTCACGTGGGCCCGCTCTCCCGCGACGTTGGCCGCCAGGTCAGCGAACACCGTCGTGGTGGCCACGACCTGCAAGGGCTGCTGGGCGGACGCACCGAACCAGCCCGGAGCCGTCAACGCCAGCGCCGCCGCGACGGCGGCGCCCGCCAGGGCCAGCCAGGCCGTGCGCGCCTTGCGCGCGAGCTTGAAGTGCTTCATCCGTGCTGCTCCTTCAAGGACGTACAACGGCGACGAAACGCCGCCGAGACGCGCCGTGTCGCCTTTTTTGATACTCAGTATCAATTTCCGCCCTCCAAGTGTAGCTTACCACCGCGGGGCTGTAAAGAAGCAAGAGGTGCGGCGCCCAGGCTGCACCCGGCAAGGGAGGCTGCACCCGTGGCGTGCAGCGCTTGGTCGAGTGCTTGGGTTAACCGATTCCGTTGAGCGCCTCAGTGGGCGGCGCATACAGCCGGAAATCCTTGACAAGCCGAAACGGGCGTGCCATCGTAGAGGTGGCGCTGAAGCCGACCCCGTCGGCGTTCTACGGTTCGCGTGCGAGCGCCGTTTCGGGACCCCATCCCGTGCGGGAGCAGGTCCTTTTTTGTTGCGCAGATGCGGCGGCGAGGAGGTGGGAGACCATGAGTACGGACAGCAGTTTACGTTTCACGACGGCGCGCGTCCGGCGCGCGACTGCTGTGACGAAGGAGTGGTTCTCCCATGACTCGCGCCCTGTTCGACGTCATTGAGGAACTGTTGCGGGAAAAGAACGGCGCGCTGGCGGCCGACCGCGACTCTCGCCCCGAAACGCTGGAAGAACTCCTCGACGAGCTGCAGCCGTTCGACGTCGCCTACATTCTCCAGCAGCTCGAGCATGACCAGCGCCTGGAACTGCTGGCGCGCATGCCCGCCCGCCAGGCCGCCGAAGCGCTGGAGCACCTGGATTACGATCTGCAGTACAGCCTGCTCGATCACGTCGGCGAAGACCACGCCCGCGCCATTTTGGCCGAAATGCCGCTGCACCACCTGGTGGACCTGGTCAGCGCCGTGCATCCGCTGCGGGCCCAAGTCCTCATGCAGCTGGTGCCCGCAGAGGCCAAGCCCCACATCGAGCGCATCCAGACGCTGCCGGAGGACGCGGCGGGCCGGCGCATCAGCGTGCGCCACTTCCAGGCCCGGGAGGATTGGACCGCCCGCCAGGTCATCGCCCATTTCCGCAAAGTGGGCGCCAACGTGGACGTGACCAACTACGTGTACGTCGTGGACAACAAGGGGCGCCTCGTGGGCGTCGCGTCGCTGCGCGAGGTGCTGCTCAGCCCCGAGGACACGCCGCTTCGAGACATCATGTACACGAAGGTGGTTACGGTCCGGGCGACCGCCAACCAGGAGGAAGCGGCGCAAATTTTGAGCCGGTACGACTTCGTCGCGCTGCCGGTGGTGGACGACGCGGGCCGCATGCTGGGCACCATCAGCGCCGACGACATCATGGACGTGCTGCGGGAAGAGGCCACCGAGGACATCCAGCTCATGGGCGGTTCGACACCCCTGGAAGATTCCTACTTGCAAACGAGCGTAGGCACGCTGTTCCGCTCCCGCATCACGTGGCTGTTTGTGCTGTTCGTGGCCCAGTCGGTGACGACCACCATTCTTCGCCACTTTGAAAACGTTCTGGACCAAGTCATCGCCTTGTCGTTTTTTATCCCGCTGCTCATCGGCACAGGCGGCAACTCCGGTTCGCAGGCCGCTACGGTCATCACCCGTGCCCTCGCGCTGGGCGAAGTGGCGATGAAGGACTTTTTCACCGTCGTCTGGCGCGAGGTGCGAGTCAGCGTCCTGCTGGGCCTGGTCATGGGCGGCGTCGTCTACCTGCGGGCGCGGCTGATGGGCGAGCCGGGCATCATCGGCCTTATCGTCGCGACCACCACGTGCCTCGTCGTCATCGTCGGCGCCACGGCCGGCGCCGCGCTGCCGCTCATCGGCAAGCGCCTCGGTTTGGATCCCGCCGTGTTCTCCGCGCCGCTGATTACCACCATCGTAGACGGTATCGGTTTGATCATTTATTTCAATGTTGCGGTACGACTGCTGCAACTCGGTTGAGCTGGCAAAGGGCCCGCGTTGACACTTAAGAAACCGCATTAGTACAATGAACTGTACTGGTGAGGTGAATCAGCGTGGGCCCTATCCGCGCCCTTTGGCAATGGCTTAAGCCGCACCGCGCCCGCCTGGCGCTGGCGCTGTGCCTCATCGTGCTTCAAGCCGCCGTCAACGTGGCCCTGCCGCTGGTCCTGGGCGTAGGGATTGTGGACTACGTCTTGTTGCAGATGAAGGATCCGGCGCTGTTGACGTGGGTCGCCGTCGGCGTCGTGATCCTTATTTTGTTTAAGGGCATCATCACGTACGCGCAAACTTATTCGATGAACTACGTAGGGCAGCGCCTAGTCACCGACCTGCGGGGGCGGATGTACGACCACCTGCTGCGGCTGCCGTTGGGCTTTTACGGCCAGCGGCAAAGCGGCGAGCTCATCTCGCGCCTGACCAACGACGTGGCCGCGATTCAGCAGGCGGTGACGCTCAGCATCAGCGAAGTGCTGCAGTACGTGCTGGTGCTGGGCGGCATTTTGGCCGGCTTGTTCTGGCTGCACTGGCAGATGGCGCTGGTGGCCTTGATCGTGCTGCCGGTGGCCGGGCTGGCGGTCAGCAAGTACGGGGCGCGCATCCGGGCGTTCAGCAAGCGCATGCATGAAAAGATCGGCGACATGGCGGCGTTGTTGGGCGAAACCATCGGCGCGATGCGCATCGTCAAGGCGTTCGTCATGGAAGGGCAAACCCGCCGGCGCTTCCGCGAAGCGAACGAGCGCAGCTTCGACGTGACGATGAAGTCGGTGCAGGCCCAAGCGACGCTGAAGCCCATCGTCGAGCTGATTCTCGTGGCCGGCATGGTGCTGGTGCTCTGGTACGGCGGGCGGGAAGTGCTGGCCGGGCGGCTGACGGTGGGGGAGCTGATGGCGTTTCTCGGCTACCTCGGCATGCTGAGCCAGCCGGTGTCGGCGCTGACGTATCACTTTTCGCTGATCCAGCAGGCCGCCGCGGCGGGCGAGCGCATCGCCAAGCTCCTGGCGGTGGCGCCCGAGCCGCAAGGTTCCGGCCAGCTCAAGGAGCTGCCCCCGGTCAAGGGCCGCATCGAGTTCGAGAACGTCACCTTCGGCTACGATCCGTCGTCGCCGGTGCTGCGCAACGTGACGCTGACCATTGAGCCCGGGCAAGTGGTGGCCCTGGTAGGGCCCAGCGGCGCGGGGAAGAGCACGCTGGTCAATCTCATTCCCCGCTTCTACGACCCGGACGAAGGCGTGGTGCGGGTCGACGGGTACGATTTGCGCGAAATCGACCCCAAGTCGCTGCGGCGGCAGATCGGGCTGGTGCCGCAAGATCCGGTGCTGTTCGGCATGACGTTGTCGGAGAACATCGCCGTGAGCCGGCCGAACGCGACGCAGGAGGAAGTGGAGCGGGCGGCGGTGTTGGCCAACGCGCACGACTTTATCATGCAGCTGCCGAACGGGTACGACACCATGGCCGGCGAGCGGGGCGCCAACCTGTCCGGCGGCCAGCGGCAGCGCATCGCCATTGCCCGGGCCATACTGGCCGACCCGCGCATTTTGATTTTGGACGAAGCCACGTCGGCCCTGGACGCCGAGTCGGAAGCGGCCATCCACGATGCCCTGGCACGCCTGCGGCATGGCCGCACCGTCATTCTCATCGCCCACCGGGCGTCGACGGTGCGCCTGGCCGACCGCATCGTCGTCATGGACCGGGGCCGCATCGTCCAGGACGGCACCCACGCAGAGCTCATCCGGCAGCCGGGGCTGTACCGGCGGCTGTACGCGGAGCTACTCGGCTCGGTGGACGACGACGCCGTCAACGACGCGGTGGTTCCGGCCAGTTGACTGACCGGTGCGTTCGCTGCACGGGAAGCGGACCTTCGGAAACGAGCGGGGCGCCTTGCGGCGCCCCGTTTTCGTGATGTCGCCTCGAAACGGGTGATTTCAAGACGCGTCGTAACCCGAGCTGTCAAAACGCGCCGCAGCCCGTGCCGTCAAAACGCATCGTAGCCCGTGATTTCGCGGCCGAGGATGAGCGTGTGGATGTCGTAGGTGCCTTCGTACGTATCGACCGTCTCCAGGTTGGCCGCGTGGCGCATGGCGTGGTGCCCCAGCGTGATGCCGTACGCGCCCAGGATGGTCCGGGCGGCGCGGGCGATCTCCAGCGCCTTGCGCACGTTGTTGCGCTTGGCCAGCGACACTTGCGTGTACGTCATCTTGCCTTCGTCTTTGAGCCGCCCGAGCCTGTAGGCCAGCAGCTGCCCCTTGGTGAGCTCGGTCAGCATGTCGACCAAGCGCTCCTGGATGAGTTGCCGAGCCGCGATGGGACTGCCGAACGACTCCCGCTGCTTGGCGTACTCCAACGCCTCTTCATAGGCCGCGCGCGCCGCCCCCATGGCGCCCCAGGCGATGCCGTAGCGGGCTTGCGTGAGGCACATGAGCGGCGCCCGCAGGCCCACGGCGCCGGGCAGCCTCGCGTCGTCGCTCACCACTACGTTGTCGAGAAACAGCTGCGCCGTGTTGGACAGCCGCATCGACAGCTTGTGCTTGATCTCCACGGCCGAAAAGCCCGGCAAGTCCGTCTCCACCAGGAAGCCTCGGTACTCGCCGTCTTCGTCGCGAGCCCAGATGACGGCCACGTCGGCCAGGTTTCCGTTCGTAATCCACATCTTCGTACCCGACAGCACCCAGCGGCCGTTTTGTCGGCGGGCCCGGGTCTGCATCCGGGCCGGGTCGGACCCCGCGGACGTTTCCGTCAGGCCGAAGCAGCCCACCACTTCCCCTTTGGCGAGCCGGGGCAGCCAGTGCCGGCGCTGGTCTTCGCTGCCGAACTGGAAGATGGGGTACATCACCAGCGCACCTTGCACCGAGGCGAAGCTGCGCACGCCCGAGTCGGCGGCTTCCAGCTCCTGCATCATGAGGCCGTAGGCCACGCTGCCTACTCCCGCGCCGCCGTATTCTTCCGGCAAGTTGGCGCCCAGAAGCCCCTGCTCGCCGAACAGGCGCGGCCATTCCTCCGGAAAACGCCCTTCCTCCCAGAGTTGGCCGACGACCGGCAGAACATGCTCCTCCACGAACGCGCGGGTCATGTCCCGCACGGCGCGCTCCTCGGGCGTCAGCAAGTCGTCAATCCGGAAAAAGTCCGTCACGGCCCCGCTCCCCTTTCGGCGCCGCCCCGGCCGCCCGGCGGCCCGCCTTCGGCCCGCACGCGCCGGTAGCGGAGGAACAGCTCGCTCTCGTGCACGTAGGCGTGCACCAGCTCCAGCAGCGGCAGCGGCTGCAGCAAGCCGCGGCCTTCCACCATGGTCATGTCCATGCTGCTGCCGGCAACGCGGGGCGCCACCGTCCAGAATAGCTCGTCGACCACGTCGGCGGCGAAGCACTCGTAGTTGAGCCGGGGACCGCCTTCGCAGAGCAGCCGCCGCACCCCGTACTTGTCGTGCAAGATGCGCCAGGCGCGGCGCAGATCCACGGTTTCGTCGCCCACGAACTCGACGTCGGCCACTTCGAACAGGCGCGCCAGCCGCGCCGGCGGCGTGCGGGTCGTTAGCAGCACCACGGGCCGCCGCGGCGCCGCCTGGAAGAAGGGGCTGTCGATGGGAAGATCCCCCGAGCCCGTCACGACCACGGCCAGCGGCTGGCGGGGTCGGCCGGCTTGCACGCGGCGGTACTCCAGCGTGTCCGGCACGCCGGGATAGTACGGGCTCGTCCGGACCGTGCCGGCGCCCCGCACCACCGCGTCGACGTGGATGCGCAGCCGTGCCATGAGCTGCCGGTCCACATCGCTGCCGATGGGCTGCTTGACCACGTTTTGCGCCAGCGTCGTCTTGCCGTCCACGGTGCTGACCATGTTGACGATGGTGTACGGCCGCCCGTTGCAGCCGTCGGGCAAGTCGACGTCGTCGTAGATGCTCAGCGGGTCCATATGGCCGGTGATGGCCGGGAACAGGCGCTGCATACCAGGCTCCTCCAGGTCTTGCGGACGTCCGGACTTAGGCGCCCCGCTCGGCGGCCGCTTCCCCGATGGACTTCTCCAGGATGTCGAGCCCCCGCTGCAGTTGCTCGTCCGTCATCACGAGAGGCATCGGGAAGCGCAGGACGTTGCCGTCGGTGCCGGCCTGCAAGATGATGGCGCCGTTTTCCCACGCCTTGCGGGTGATGCGGGACGTCAGCTCGGGATCGGGAATCTTGCTTTGCGGGTCTTTGACGATCTCCATGGCCACCATGGCGCCCCGGCCCCGCACGTCGCCGATGAACGGCCAGCGCTGCTGCCAGGCGCGCATGCGCGCCATCATCGTGGCGCCGATGACGTTGGCCCGCTCCAGGAGCGGCTCTTCCTCGAAGATTTCAAACACCGCCAACGCGGCCGCGCACGCCACCGGGTTGCCGGGGAACGTCCCGCCCAGCCCGCCGGGCACCGGCGTGTCCATGAGCTGCGCCTTGCCGACAACGGCGCTAAGGGGTAGCCCGCCGCCCAGCGACTTGCCGACGGTGACTAAGTCGGCTTCGACGCCGACGTGCTCCAGCGCGAACATCTTGCCGGTGCGCCCGAAGCCCGTTTGGATTTCGTCGACGATGAGGACGATGCCGTGCCGGTCGCACACTTCCCGCAGGCGGGGCAAGAAATCGTCGTCGGGAACGAGGTAGCCGCCTTCGCCCTGGATGGGCTCCACGATAATGGCGGCTACGTCGCTGGCCGCGACATAGCGGAGGAACAGCTTGTCGAGGCTGTTCATCACGTCGTCGGTCGTGATGCCCCTGTACTTGTTGGGATACGGGACGCGGTACACTTCCGGAAGGAATGGGCCGAAGCCGGCTTTGTACGGATGCACGCGGCTGGTCAGCGACAAGGCGCCGTACGTGCGGCCGTGGAAAGCCCCTTCAAAGGCGATGACGGCCGGCCGGCGCGTGGCGTAGCGGGCGATCTTGATTGCGTTTTCTACGGCTTCCGCGCCGGAGTTGAACAAAAGGGCCTTCTTGGGCGTCGGCCCGGGGATCAGCTCGCACAGCTTGCGGCACACTTTCACGTATACTTCGTAGGGAACGACCGCGTAGTCGGTGTGGGTGAACTTTTCCGCCTGGGCGGCGATGGCCGCGACCACTTTGGGATGCGCGTGGCCGACGTTCAGCGAGCCGACGCCGCCGGAGAAGTCGATGTACTCCCGCCCGTCTACGTCGTAGAGGACGGCGCCGCTGGCGCGCGCGACGAAGCGGGGCACGTGGGGCGTTTTGGCCCGAGCCACCCACCGCTCGTGTTCCGCCAGGAGCTGGTCGGACAATTGATGCGTCAGTGGATTTTTCATTGATTTCGCCTCCCGTGGTCTAATTGGCTACTTTATGTCATCCGGGCGGCAATTCCTCTGCTTCCGGTTTTCGATTTGTATGGAAGGGACTGAATGCCGCCGCGCGGCAGGGAACGGCCCGGCGGAAGCGAAGGGAACCTGGAATCCGCTCGTCGAGGAGTGATCGCGGTGGATGGCCTGCTCAGCGACCCCTCCCTCTGGAGAGACGTGCTCGTCATCTTTTCCGCGCAAGTCATTTACGTCACGATGATGACGCTGCGCTGGATCCTGCTGCTGAAAGGGCACCGGTATCCCGCCGCCGTCATCAGCGTTTTTGAAGTGATCTTGTGGGTGTACGCCCTGGGGCTGGTCGTGTCGCAGCTGGGTGACTTCATGCGCATCTTGTTCTACGCGCTCGGCTTCGCTGCGGGCCAGCTGGTCGGGTCGCGCCTTGAAGAGTGGCTGGCGGTGGGCTATACGGCGGTGCAAATTGTGGCCAACTCGCCCACGCAGCTGCCCAGCGTGCTGCGGAAGAACGGCTTCGGCGTTACGACGTGGAACGCCGAAGGCCGCGACGGTCACCGGGAGATTATTTTCGTCGTCCTGCAGCGGCGCCGCACGGGCGAGCTCTTCAAGCTGGTGGAGCAGTACGAGCCCCACGCCTTTGTGCTGCTGATGGAGCCCAGGTCGTTCCGGGGCGGCTTTTTGACGAAGCGGGTGCCGGGCGCGGGCGCGTATCCGGGGGCGCCGGTGGCGCCGGGCCCGGGGGCGTAAGGCCGCGCCGGGCCTGAAGCCACGCAGCGCTTGTGGAAACGCCGGCCGCTACGGCGTCGCGGCGCCGCCGGCGATTCCGGGCCGGGGCGGCGGGCAGCCGCGCCGTCGCCGGAACAAGGGGGGCTGCTTACGCAGCCCCCGGCGGAACATGCTCCTTGAGGAAGCGCTCGATGTGCTTGAACCGGTCGACGCGCAGCGTCGGCGGCCCTGAGCGCGTCAGGTCGTGGTTGGAACGGGGATGCCGCAGCAGCTCGGCATGCTTGCCCAGCCACTTCAGCGCCAGGTAGAACTGCTCGGCCTGCTCCATCGGGCAGCGCAAGTCGTTTTCCGAGTGGCAGATGAGGATGGGCGTTTGCACTTTCTCCGCGTGCTTGAGCGGCGAGCGCTCCCACATGTCCTCGAACCCGCTCCAGAGCGAGTCGTGGCCGAACTCGAACTGCATGAACGTGGGGCCGATGTCGGACACGCCCCAGAACGAGATCCAGTTGGAGATGGAGCGGTGCGTGATGGCGGCTTTGAACCGGTTCGTCTGCGTGACGATCCAGTTGGTCATGAAGCCCCCGTACGAGCCGCCCGTGACGGCCAGCCGCGACTCGTCGATGAACCCCAGCGAAATCGCGTAGTCCACGGCCGCCATCAGGTCTTTGTAGTCCGCGCCGCCGTAGTCGCCGACGCAGCCATAGGCGAACCGCTGGCCGTAGCTGGTGGAGCCGCGCGGGTTGACGAAGATGACGGCGTAGCCCATGGCGGCCATCAGCTGCATCTCCAGCGAGAACGACCAGCCCCAGCACGTGTGCGGCCCGCCGTGAATCTGCAGCACCGCCGGATATTTCTTGCCTTCCTCGAATCCGACCGGCTTGAGAATCCACCCGTGGATGGGCAGGCCGTCGTGGCTCGCAAATTCGATCTCCAGCAGCTCGGGAAGCCGGATGCGGCTCAGCAGCGCTTCGTTGACGGCGGTCACGCGCGTTTCTCCGCCGCCGGCCAAGTCCACGCAGTAGATGTCGCCGGGGTTGAACGGCTCGGCAATGGCCAGCGCGGCTTTGGTGCCGTCGGCACTGAGGCTGAAGCCGTAAATTTCCCGCTTGCCGCCCGCGACGACGACGGGCTCCGCCGGCCGGCCGTCCCGCAGCGCGGGAGCGAGCCCGCCGTCTTCGGTCGCGGCGAGGTCGAGGCGGTAGAGCTGCGTGGCGCCGCGGTCGTCGGCCACGAAGTAGATGGCTTTGCCGTCGGGCGCCCAGGTTAGGCCGGTGGAGCCCATGCCCGGCCGCACGTCGGAGTTGACGGTGCCGCCCAGGCTGCGGTCCCACGCCGCCGTCAGGCACGTCTTCTGGCCAGGCTGCCCGGGGGCGGGGAAGAGCCAGAGGCGGTTCAGGGTGGCCCCGCCGAACTCGCGGTGATGGCCGACGACGGCGATGTGGCGGCCGTCGGGCGACCAGCGGGCCTCGGTGAAGGTGCCGTCCGCGGCGGTGAGCCGGACGGGTTCGCCCGCAGGCTCGCCGTCCCGCGGCACGGGGAAGAGGTAGATGTCGGAGACGGGTTTGCGCTCGTCCTCCTGCGACGTCGCGACGGCGATCCAGCGGCCGTCGGGAGACCAGTCCAGGAGCGCGTAGTCGTACGGGCCGCTCGTCACCTGCACGGGCTTGGGCAGGGCGGCGGCGTAGGCCAGCGCACCGTTTTCCGGCGCGTCGCTCTTTTGGTCGTCGGCGGCCGGTTCGGGCGCGGGCGCCGGCGGCACGTCGGGCACGGCCACGATCCAGACGTGGCGGCGCTGCGGGGCGAAGAGGCCGGTGGAGTCGAACTTGTAGCGGAAGCGGGTGTAAAGCTTCGCTTCGTCCCGCTGGCGCTTTTCGTCCCGCTTGCGGTCGGCCTCCGTCTTCGGCTTGGTCGGGTCAAAGCTCTCGTCGCCGTGCTCGGCGTACGCGTCGTCGACCGCCGACACGAAGGCGATGTACTTGCCGTCCGGCGACCAGACGGGATTGGCGGCGCCGTTGCGCATGGCCGTCAGCTGGTACGCTTCGCCCCCAGCCCGGTCGAGAATCCAAATTTGCCGGTCCGCCTGGGGGCCTTCGCCCGTCTGCCGCACGAAGGCGAGGCGCCGCCCGTCGGGCGACCAGCGCGGCTGCGAGTCGCTGCGGGGCCCGCGCGTGTAGGGGCGCGGCGCGGCGGCTTCCGCGCCGCTTGCGCCCAGCGGCGCCAGCCAGATATGGGTGCGCAACTCTTTCTTCTCGCCCTCCACATGCCCGCGGACGAAGGCGATGCACGACCCGTCGGGCGCGATTTGCGGGTCGCTCACCAAGACGATGCGGTACAAGTCCTCCGGTACGAATGTTCGCTGCGACGTCAATCCTGCTCCCTCCAGACGTTGCCGCAGCACCTGGCACGGCGGCTGTTGCGTATTGCAAACGGTGTTCGCCGCCGGCGCCCAGCCTCCTTTTTGCAAAGCACGCCCGCGTTCGGTACAATGGTCCTACACCGTCCGGACCGGGCGGGGGAGCCGGCACGCCGGCTCGCAGCACGAAGCGAGGGAGGCGTCGGCATGGAACGGGTCGGTCAGCGCAACAAGCTCGTCATCGGCGCGGCCCTGGGGGAATGCGTGCACGTGGCCGGGGTCGTCAACTTCCTGCGCCTCGCGGAGGAGCAAGGCTACAAAACGGTCTCCCTAGGTCCCGCCGTGTCGGTGCGGGAGCTGGTGGGGGCCATCGTGGAAAGCCAGCCGGAACTGGTGGCCGTGGGCTACCGGCTGACGCCGTCCACCGCGGAGCCGCTGTTTGAAGAGCTGAAAGCGGAGCTGCGCAAGGCCGGCGTGGAAGGCGTCCGCTTCGTCTTCGGCGGCACGGCGCCGGTGGCGGAAGTCGCGGCGCGAAGCGGCTTGTTTGAGCACGTCTTCAACGGCGAGGAGACCATCGAGGACGTCGTTGCCTACCTGAAAGGCCATAAAGTGGACCGCAGCCGGGAGTCGTATCCGAGCACGCTCCTGGAGCGCATCGCCTGGAAGGCGCCGTTTCCTATCATCCGGCACCACTTCGGCTTGCCGTCGCTGGAGGAAACCGTCGCGGGCGCGCGGCGCATCGCCGAGGCGCGGGTGCTGGACGTCTTGTCCATCGGCCCCGACCAGGCGGCCCAGGAGAGCTTCTTCCGGCCCGAGGAGCTGGCCCGGCACAAGCCGGGCGCGGGGGGCGTGCCGGTGCGCAAGCCGGAGCACTTGCGGGCCATCTACGAGGCGACGCGCTGCGGCAACTACCCGCTGCTGCGCTGCTACAGCGGCACGCGGGATCAAATCCAATGGGCGGAGATGCTGCTGGAGACCATCCAGAACGCCTGGTGCGCGGTGCCGCTGACGTGGTACAGCGTGCTGGACGGGCGGAGCCAGCGGCCTTTGCGGCAGACTATCCGCGAAGCGCAGGAGACGATGCGCTGGCACGGCGAGCGGGGCGTGCCGGTGGAGAGCAACGAATCGCATCACTGGAGCCTGCGCGACGCGCCCGACACGGTGGCGGCGGCCATGGCGTTTCTCGCCGCGTACAACGCCCGCAAGATGGGCGTGCGCGACTACGTGGCCCAGTACATGTTCAACAACCCGCCGTCCACGTCGCCGCGCATGGACTTGGCCAAGATGCTGGCCAAGAAGGAACTCATCGAGTCGCTGTGCGGGCCGAACTTTACCGTGTGGACCGAGACGCGCGCGGGCTTGTCCAGCTATCCGGCCGACTTGGCGGAAGCCAAGGGGCACCTGGCCTTCTCGACCGCGCTGCAGATGGCGCTGAAGCCCCACATCGTCCACGTGGTGGCTTTCACCGAGGCGGACCACGCGGCGACGGCGGAGGAAGTCATCGAAAGCTGCAAGATCGCGCGCAGGGTCATCGAGAAAGTGATGCACGACTTTCCGGACCTGACCGACGACGAGCGGGTGCAGCGGCGCAAGGAGGCGCTCAAGCGTGAGACGCGGGTGCTGCTGGACGCCATTTGGCGGCTGGGCGAGAGCCTGGGCGCGGAGGACCCGTGGGCGGACCCGGAGACCATCGCCACGGCGGTGGAACTGGGGCTCATCGACGCGCCGCACTTGCGCAACAATCCGGCGGCCAAGGGCACCATCGTGACGCGCATCGTGGACGGGGCGTGCGTGGCTGTGGACCCGGAGACGAAGCGGCCGCTGAGCGAGGAGGAGCGCATCGAGAAACTGCTGGCCGAGGTCGGGCGGGGCCCGGGGTCGTGAACCGACCGGCCGAAGGGACGATTGTCACCGGAGTTCCGGGAGAAAATCCCTCGCCTGCGGTCGAGAATTTTGCTACACTCCTGATCAGGAGTGGTTAAGCGCATGAAATATCTGCCGCGTTTTCGCTTGCCGGCCCTCTCGTGGGCGTTGGCGTCCATCCTCCTTTTTTTGTTGGGCTTTACGCTGCTGGGTTGCAGCTCGCTGGCGCCGCTGGCCGGGCTCGGCCGCGGGCTGGCGTTCGCGTGCGGCCTAGGCGACGCCGCGGGCGTGGGCTTCGAGGATGATCCGGCCGACGACGCGGCGGAGCAGAGGCCGACGGTTTACGTCAACATCAAGAACTTCCGCTTTAATCCGTCCGACATCGTGGTGCCGGAGGGCACGCGCGTCGTGTTCGTCAACCAAGACTCGGTGGAGCACAACATCTTGCAGTCCGGCACGCGGCGAGTCGGCGCGGAGCCGCCGCTGTTCGAGTCGCCGATCCTCGGCCCCGGCCAGCAGTGGGGCTTCGTCTTCACCCAGCCGGGCGAGTACCCCATCGTTTGCACTGTGAACGGCCATCAGCTCATGGGCATGGTAGGACGCATCATTGTCACGGAGCCCGCCGTCGCTCAGCGGTGAGCCGCATTGACGGGCGGTCCCGGGTGCGGTATCGTGAAAGGTGACTAGACCGACGCGTCGGTCTAGTCGCCGGGCGTGGCGCGCGGCGGCGCGTCCCGAGTCTTTTTTTCGCGCCCGAGCGCGCTTCGACTGGCGTGTATGAATCGACGCAACAGGGGCTGTCCGGCTGTGGAAAAAGCGATGGAGGCCACGCCCGCGGGGTGGTTTGCGCCCGCGGACGAGCCGGAAACGAAGCGGCGCATTTTGGAGGCCGCGGCCGAAGTGTTCGCGGAGAAAGGGTATTACGCGGCCGCGGTGGACGATATCGTCCGGGCTTCGGACACGTCGAAAGGTTCCTTCTATCATTTCTTCCCCAGCAAGCAAGCGATTTTCCTGGCGCTGGTCGACCATATGTACTCCGTGCTGTTCCGCCGCGTCGAGGACGCCATCGCCCGCGAGCACGGCGCCCTCAACAAGGTGGACGCGGCGCTGCGCACCGTCTTGTCCGAGTTTTCCCGCCACCGCCGCCTCGCCAAGATCATGCTCATCGAAGCGGCCGGCCTCGGCCACGCCTTCAACGACAAGCTCCACCAACTGCACGCGGGTTTCGCCGCGCTCATTAAGCGCCACCTGGACCGGGCCGTGGAGGAAGGGTCCATCGCGCCGCTGGATACGGAGCTGGCGGCGTACGTGTGGCTCGGGGCCATCAACGAAGTGGTGATGCGTTGGGTGCATACGGGACAGCCGGACCTGCTGGAAACCGCGCTGCCGCAGCTGCGGGCCATGCTCTTGCGCAGCATCGGCGCGGCGGCCGAGGCGGAGACGGACTCCCGGGCCGGGGCGCAGGGGGCGGCATCATGACGAAGGCGATGACCCGGCGCGGACCGGCGGTGTTGAGCGCAGGGAGCGAGGCGGACGTTCTGAGGCGGCTGGTGGCGCCCTTCGCGGAGGCGGCGGCGCGGGCGCGGCGAGACGGGAGGCCAGTGTTGGTCAGCGTGTCGGAGGGGCTGCCGCGGCGGGATTGGATCGCGGTCTTCGAGGCGGCGCGGGCGCGCGGTGCGGACGCCATGCTGTGGTATGCACCTTGGCAGGACGCCGTGCTGCTGGGCGTCGGGACGGCTTGGTCGGCGGCCGGCGCGGGGCCGGACCGGTTCGCCCGGGTATCGCTGCTGTGGCGGGTGCTGGTGTCCGATGCAGTAGTCGTCGTGGACGGCGAGCCGGCGGAGGACCAGCCGGCGGAAGGCGAGCAGGCGTGCGGCCAACGGGAAGGCTTGCCGCACGCGGCCGGCGGGACGGCGGGCGCGCACGGCGAACGGACGGCGGCGCCGGGGCCCGGGCCGTTGCTGCTGGGCGGGTTCGCCTTTGACGCCGGCGGCGCCGGAGACCTTTGGGAGGCCTTCGGCGAGGGACGGCTCGACTTGCCGCGGGTGATGTACGGGGACGTGGCCGGGCGGGCGTGGGTGACGCTCAACGCTGTCGTCGGGCCGGACGACGACCCGCAGCTCGCGGCCGAGGCGGCGGCGCGGGATCTGGCGGCCGCGTGGGCGGAAGCTGAGGAAGTGGGGGCTTGCGCAGCGGACGAGGGCGCACCCGGCGCCGCGGACGGGGTTGCGGCCGTGCCGGAAACCGCGGTTCGCATCGTGGAGGAGATCCCGCCGCGGGGGCGGTGGCTGGCGGCCGTGGCGGAGACGGCCGCGGCCGTGCGCAGCAGGGTTCTGGAGAAAGCCGTGCTGGCCCGCTGCGTGCGCATCGCCGCGTCGAGACGCTTCGACGTCGGCGCCGCGCTGCGTTACCTGCTGGCGCATTATCCCGCGTGCTACCTTTTCGCCGTCGCGCGCGGCGGCGACTGTTTCCTTGGCGCGACGCCCGAACGCATCGTGCGCAAGACGGGCGGGCTCGTGCACGTGGCCTGCCTGGCGGGATCCGTGCGCCGGGGCGCCACGCCCGCGGAAGACGAAGAGCTCGGTCGCTGGCTGCTGTCCGACGCCAAGAACGCGGCGGAGCACCGCATCGTGCTGCGGGCCATCATCGAAGCGCTCGCGCCGGCGTGCGTGGAGGTGTCCGTGGGGGGCACGGAGCTGCGCCGGCTGGCCAACGTACAGCACTTGTACACGCCAGTGACGGCCCAGGCGGCCCACGGCGTGGACGTGCTGGAACTGACGGCGCGGGTGCACCCGACGCCTGCTCTCGCGGGGTACCCGCGGGAGGCGGCGCTGGCCTGGATTCGGGAGCGCGAGGGCTGGGCACGCGGCTGGTACGCGGGACCGGTGGGCTGGATGGACTGGGCCGGCGATGGCGAGTTCGCGGCGGGCTTGCGCTCGGCCCTGGTGCGGGGCGAGGAAGCGTGGCTGTTCGCCGGCTGCGGCATCATGGGTGATTCGGTGCCGGAGAGCGAGTACGAAGAGTCGGCGCTGAAGCTGCGGCCTATGCTGGCGGCATTGGAGGCGAGCCTATGAACGTGCAGCAGGCGGCGCACGCGTTCATCGGGGCGTTCGTGGACGAGCTGGCGCGGGCGGGCGTCCGGCACGTGTGCCTGTGCCCCGGCTCGCGCTCGACGCCGCTGGCTCTCCTGTGCGCCGACCATCCGGACTTGCGGGTCTGGATGCATATCGACGAGCGGTCGGCGGCTTTCTTCGCCCTCGGGCTGGCGAAAGCCACGGGCGAGCCGGTAGCCCTCGCGGGAACGTCCGGCACCGCGGTGGTCAACTTCATGCCCGCGGTGGTGGAGGCGCACTTCTCCCGGGTGCCGCTGATCGTGCTCACGGCCGACCGGCCGCGGGAGCTGCGGGACGTCGGCGCCAACCAGACCATCGATCAGGTACGGCTTTACGGGACGCACGTGAAATGGTTCGTGGACATGCCCTTGCCGGAGGCCAGCGCGCCGCTGGTGGCCTACGCGCGCATGGCGGCGGCGCGGGCCGCGGCCACGGTCAAGGCGTCTCCGGCGGGGCCGGTCCACCTGAATTTCCCGCTGCGGGAACCGCTCGTGCCGCTGCCGGGCCCGGCGGTCGACTGGCCGGTACATCCGCAAATCGTGGCGGGCACGCGCACGCTGGCTTCCCGCCAGGTGGAGGAGCTGGCGCGGCAGTGGAGGCGCGTCGAGCGCGGGTTGTTCGTGTGCGGGCCCGAAACGCCGGCCGCCGCGGCCGGCGACATCGCCGTGCTGGCGGACAAGCTGGGCTGGCCGGTGCTGGCCGACCCGCTGTCCGGCCTGCGGGCGCCGGGTTCGGCGGGCGTCGTCGACGCGTATGACGTGTTCTTGCGGGATGAAACCGTCGCGGCGGCGTTGACGCCCGAGCTGGTGGTCCGCTTCGGTGCCGCCCCCGTTTCGAAGGCGCTCTTGCAGGCGCTGCAGCGCTGGGCCGGCGTGCCGCAGGTGGTGGTGGACGAAGGCGGCGGGTGGCGGGATCCCGTGCTGACGGCCGGCAAGCTGCTGCACGTGGACCCGGGCTGGCTGTGCCGGGCGGTGCTGGAGGCGCTGCAGGTGCTGGGGGCGCCGGAGGACGGTCGCGGGGCCGGGCCGGCCGGCCGCGAGCGGGCGAACAGCCCGCACTGGCGGGAGCTGTGGCGGCGGCTGAACGACGAGGTACGGCGAGTGCTGCGGGAGGCGGCGGTGCAGCAGGAGGGCCTGTTCGAGGGCCGCGTGTTTCAGGAACTGGCCGAGCTGCTGCCGGACGGCGCCGCGCTGTTTGTGGGCAACAGCATGCCCGTTCGCGACATGGACGCGTTTTTCCCGGCCATCCAGCGGCGCGTGCGGGTGTTCGGCAACCGGGGGGCGAGCGGCATCGACGGCGTCGTCTCCAGTGCCCTGGGAGTCAGCGCCGCCTGGAGCGGGCCCGTGGTGCTTGTGCTGGGCGACTTGTCGTTTTACCACGACCTGAACGGCTTGCTGGCCGCCAAGCTGCACGGGCTGCCCTGCACCATCGTCGTCGTCAACAACGACGGCGGCGGCATCTTCTCCTTCCTGCCCCAGGCGGAGGTGCCCCGCCATTTCGAGCGCCTCTTCGGCACGCCCCACGGGCTCGATTTCGAGCCGGTGGTGCGGATGTACGGCGGGCGGTTCACCCGGGTGCGGGACTGGGCCGCGTTCCGGCAGGCGGTGCAAGAGGGTGTGGCCGGCCGCGGGCTGTACGTCGTCGAGGTGCCCTCGGATCGGGCGCGCAACGTGGCGCAGCACCGGGACGTGTTCGCCCGGGCGCAGGCGGCGGCGCGCGAGGTGCTCGCGTCGTGTACGTCTTGAACGGCTTGTCCTACAACGTCCAGGTGACAGGCCGCGGGCCGGCGCTGCTATTGCTGCACGGGTTTACGGGCGACTTGCATACGTGGGACCCGTTCGTGCCGGCGTGGTCTCAGAAGTTTCGCGTCATCGCCGTCGATTTGCCCGGGCACGGGCGCACCGGAGCCCCGCGAGACCCGGAGCGGTACCGGCTGGAGCGCTGCGCGGCCGATCTCGTTCGCCTGCTGGACGAGCTGGGTGCGGACGACGTGCGCGTCCTGGGCTACTCCATGGGCGGTCGAGTCGCCCTGCACCTGGCGCTGGCGGCGCCGCAGCGCGTCACGGCGCTGGTGCTGGAGAGCGCGTCGCCGGGCATCCGGGATCCGGCGGAGCGGGCGGCTAGGCGGCAGGCGGACGAGGAGCTGGCCGCCTTCATCGAGCGCGAGGGCGTGGCGTCCTTCGTCGAGCGCTGGGAGCGGCTGCCGCTGTTCGCCACACAGGCGCGGCTACCGGAGGGGGTGCGGTCCGCGGTGCGGGCGCAGCGGCTGCGGCAGCGGGCCGAAGGGCTGGCCAACGCGCTGCGCGGCATGGGCGCGGGCGTCCAGGAGCCGCTGCACGGGCGGCTGGGGGAGATCCAGGCGCCGGCGTTGCTGCTGGCGGGGGCGCTCGATGAGAAGTACGTGGGCATCGTGCAGGAGATGGCTGCGCTTATGCCCCGGGCGCGGGCCGTCATCGTGCCGGATGCGGGGCACGCCGTGCACTTGGAGCGGCCGGATGCGTTCATGCAGGCCGTGACGGAGTTTTTGACGGGATTGTGACACAGGCCGGGTGTGGCGCATGTCGCGCAACCGGGGGTTGCTGGTGAGGCCAGCGCGGGCGCGGCCACCGTAAACAAAGCAGGGGTGCCGCAACCCGCGCCTGCTCGGCGAGGCCGGAGGGGCGCCCAGCCGGGCCGGGCAAGCCGCGGGAGGCAAGCACTTTCGCGCACGGGGTTTACGGGGCGCACTGCTATACAGGCGCTTGAACGGAGGAAAGGCAGGGGGAACGATGCCGGTCCAGTGGCAGAAAGTCAAGGACTACACCGATATCATCTATGAGAAGGCCGAGGGGATCGCCCGGATTACCATCAACCGCCCGCACGTGCACAACGCGTTTCGGCCGCTGACGGTGCAGGAGATGATGGACGCTTTCGCCGACGCGCGGGAGGACCGCGAGATCGGCGTCGTGCTGCTGCGGGGCGCCGGGGACAAGGCGTTTTGCACCGGCGGCGACCAGAAGGTGCGGGGCGACGCCGGGTACGTGGGCGACGACGGCGTGCCGCGCTTGAACGTCCTGGACTTGCAGCGGCAAATTCGCTACTTGCCCAAGCCGGTCATCGCGGTGGTGGCGGGCTATTGCATCGGCGGCGGGCATGTGCTGCATTTGGTGTGCGATCTGACCATCGCCGCGGACAACGCCATCTTCGGGCAGGCGGGCCCGCGGGTGGGCAGCTTCGACGCCGGCTACGGAGCCACGCTGCTGGCGCGCATCGTGGGCCACAAGAAGGCGCGGGAGATCTGGTACCTGTGCCGGCAGTACACGGCGCAAGAAGCGCTGGAGATGGGCCTGGTCAACGCGGTGGTGCCGCTGGAGCAGCTGGAGGAAGAGTCCATCAAGTGGGCCAAGGAGATTTTGCAGATGAGCCCTACGGCTATCCGGTTCCTGAAGGCCGCCTTCAACGCGGACACCGACGGGCTGGCGGGCTTGCAGCAGTTGGCCGGCGACGCGACGCTGCTGTTCTACATGACCGACGAAGCCAAAGAAGGAAGGAACGCATTCCTTGAGAAGCGGAAGCCCGATTTCTCCAAGTTCCCACGCTTCCCGTAATGCGGGATTCGGCGTCGGGCCGTCGCTGCGGCCGCAGGCGGACCGGCCCGGCGCCCTGAAAATGTGGCTCATGGCGGCGCGGCCGGCGACGCTGCCGGCCGCGGTGGTGCCGGTGCTGGTGGGCAGCGCGACGGCGTGGGCCGCGGCGCGGCAGTTCCACCCGGGCGCGTTTTTCGCCGCCTTGGTCGCGTCGGTGCTCATCCAGATCGGCACCAATTTCGCCAACGACCTGTTTGACTTTCACCGCGGCGCCGACACGGAGCGGCGTACGGGGCCCGTGCGTATCACGGCGGCCGGCTGGGTGACGCCGGAGCAGATGCGGCTCGCGACGGCGCTCGTTTTCGGGCTGGCGTTCGCCGTAGGCATGTACCTGGTGTACCTGCGCGGCTGGCCCATCTTGGCGGTGGGCCTGGCGGCCATCGCGTGCGGCGTCCTGTACACGGGCGGGCCATGGCCGCTGGCGTACCACGGGCTGGGTGATGTGTTCGCCTTCCTGTTTTTCGGCGTGGTGGCGGTGGCCGGCACGCACTACGTTCACACCGGAACGCTGGACGGGCTGGCCCTGCTGGCGTCCATCCCGGTCGGATGCCTGGTGACGGCCATTCTCGTCGTCAACAACTTGCGGGACATTCCCACCGACCGGGAGACGGGCAAGCGGACGCTGGCGGTGCGGCTGGGGGACCGGGGGACGCGGTGGGAATATGGGTTGCTGGTGGCCGCGGCGTACCTGGTTCCCGTCGTCGCGTGGCTGGCCGGCGCGGCGGGCGCGACGGCGCTGCTGCCGCTGTTGAGCGGGGCCGTGGCCGTCCGGCTAGTGCGCACGGTGGCTGCCGGCGCGCAAGGCACAGCGCTGAACCGGGTGCTGGCCGGCACGGGCCGGCTGCACTTGCTGTACGGGCTGCTGTGGGCGGCCGGGCTGCTTTGGGCGTGATTTTCGCCGTCGAGGAACTTTCTCGCTCCAGGATCCCGCGGCGCGGGGGCGCCTGCCACGCTGGGCCGGTGGACCGGCGCGGGATCCGGTGGATAGGTGGGCGTGAGCGCGGATGGTGCTGATGCCGGAGTGGGTGGCCCGCCGGGCATACTTGTCGCCGCAGGCGCCGGCGCTCTTCTTCGGTGGGCGCACGTACACGTTCGCCGAGCTCAACGAGGAGGCGGAACGGGCGGCCTGCGCTTTGCGGGCGGCGCTCGCGGAGGCCCGGGCGCGACACCCGGCGGAGAGCGACGCTCTGACCACTGATGCGGCGGGACGACCGCTGCGGGTCGGGCCGCGGGTGGCGGTGTTGTTGCCGAATTCGCCCGACTTCGTCGTGGTCGTGCACGCACTGGCCAAGGCGGGCGCGGTACTGGTGCCGCTCAATGTGCGCCTCGCGCCCGGCGAGATGGCCTGGCAGGTGCAAGATGCCGAAGCCGCGCTGTTGATCTACGACGAGACGTACGCCGAGAAGGCGCAGGCGGTGGCGTCGCTGCTGGGCGAGGCGACCCCGCGGCTTTTGGACGTGGCGGAGCTGCGCGCCGCAGCCGGGTTCCAGCAAGTCCCGGACCGCGGCGAAGCCGGTGCGCCCCCGCGCACGCACGTGGACTTGGACGAAGTGCACAGCATCCTCTACACGTCGGGCACGACGGGCCGGCCCAAAGGCGCGCTGCTGACCTACGGCAACCACTGGTGGAGCGCCGTCGGCTCGGCGCTGAACTTGGGACTCGCCGCGGGCGACCGGTGGCTGGCGTGCGTGCCGCTGTTTCACGTCAGCGGTTTGTCCATCCTGTTCCGCAGCGTCCTGTACGGCATCCCCGTCGTGTTGCACCCGCGGTTTGACCCCGAGGCCGTCAATCGCGCCATTGACGAAGACGGCGTGACGCTGCTGTCGGTGGTCGCGGCCATGCTGGACCGGATGCTGGACGCCAAGGGCGGGCAGCGTTATCCCCCGTCGCTGCGGGCGGTGCTGCTGGGCGGCGGGCCGGCGCCGGAAGCGCTGCTGCGGCGAGCGGCGGCTGCGGGGATGCCGGTTCTTCAGACGTACGGCCTGACGGAAACGGCCTCGCAAGCCGCCACCCTCGCGCCGGCAGACGCGTTGGTCCGGATCGGGTCGGCCGGCAAGCCGCTGTTTCCCACCGAAGTGCGCGTCGTCGTCGAGGACGAGGCGGGCAGCCGGCGCTGGGCGGCGCCGGGCGAGGCGGGGGAAATCGTCGTCCGCGGGCCGACGGTCACGGTGGGCTACTGGCGGCGTCCCGACGCGACGGCCGAGAAGTTCCGCGACGGCTGGTTTCACACGGGCGACGTGGGCTTTCTCGACGCGGACGGCTACCTCTACGTGCTGGATCGCCGGGACGACATGTTCGTCTCGGGCGGCGAGAATGTGTACCCGGCGGAAATCGAGGCGGTGCTGCGGGAGCACGCGGCGGTGGCGGACGCCGGCGTCGTCGGGGTGCCCGACGCCACGTGGGGGCGGGTGCCGGCCGCGGCTGTGGTGCTGCGCCCGGGCGCGTCGGCGACCGCCGAGGAACTGGCGCTCTTTTGCCGGCAGCGCCTGGCCGGGTACAAAGTGCCAAAGCAGTTCGCGTTCGTGGCCGCGCTGCCGCGCAACGCCGCGGGCAAGCTGCTGCGGCGGGAGCTGACCGGGTTGTTCGCCGGGGGGACGGCGCCGTGAGCGGCTTGCCCCCCGTGACGCCGCGCCCCGCGGCCTCGCTGCTCTTGGTGCGCGAACCGAACTTGGTGTACATGACCGCGCGGCCGGCGTCGCTGCGCGTCGGCGCCGGATTTTACGTGTTCCCGGGCGGCGCGGTGGAGCCGCAGGACCACGAATACGCCGCACAGCGTCCCGGGGAGCTGCAGGCCGCGGGGCTGCCCGCGGACCAGCGGGCCTTCGCTGCGGCGGCCATCCGGGAAACGTTCGAAGAAGTCGGATTGCTGCTGGCCTACGACGCGGCGGGCAGGCCGCTGTGGCAGCCCGAAGGAGCGGCGCTGCACGTGGAAACGCTGCGGGCCGTGCGGGCGCAGCTGCACGCGGGCGAAACGACTTTGCTGGCCGCGGCCGGCGCCTGCGGCTGGCGGCTGGCGGGCGAGCGCCTCGGGTATGTGGTGCGCTGGGTGACGCCGCCCGCGGCGCCGCTCCGATTCGACACGCGCTTTTTTGTGGCCGACGCCACGGGGAGCGCGGAGCCTGCACCGTTCGCACCCGAAGTCAGCGTCGGGTGCTGGCTGCCCGTGGAGGAGGCGCTGGCGCGCGAGGCGGCCGGCGAGCTGCCGCTGATGCGGCCCACGAAGGCGCTGCTGGAGAAGCTGGCCTCGCTGGGCGGGGCCCGGGCCGCCGTGCGGGCCTTTCAGGACGCCTCCTGGCCGCGGGAAGAGGTGCTGGAGCCCAACACGCCCGAGACGCTGCTGGCGGTGCTTTCGGGGCAAGGCGTGGCCGTCGCGCCCGTGCCCTCGCCAGCCTCGCCCGCGGGCGAGGCCAACGTGTACCTCATCTCCCATGGCGGCGAAGCCGTTCTCGTCGACGCCGGCCCCGCGGGCGACGAAAGCGCGGCGCGCGTGTGCGACCTCTGGCGCCGCCGGGGACGTCCGGCCGTAAAAGCCCTCTTGCTGACCCACGCACATCCCGGCCACGCAGGCGGCGCGCCGGCGCTGCGGCAAAGGTTCGGCTGCCCCGTCCGGGCCCACGCCTCGGCCTTGGAAGCCTTGCGCGAGCGCTACGGCCTGGACGTCGACCAGCCTCTTTTCGGCGGCGAGACCATCTCCGTGGGCGCCTTGCACTTGGACGTCATCCACGCCCCTGGCCATTCCCCCGACCATCTTTGCTTCTTCCTGCGCGAGCGGGCCGTGCTGTTCACCGGCGACAACGCCGGCGGCGGCTCCTCCCGTGCTGGCCCTCCCGGCGGCCACATGGAGCAGTATTTGCAGACTTTGTCCAGGCTCAAGGAAGTACCGGCGCGCATCCTCGCGCCCGGCCACGGGCCCTTGCTGGACGAGCCGGCCGCGCGCATCGAGGCGCTCATCCGGGAACTGGCGGCTGCGGGCAGCGGTGGTCTCAGCGATGGTCTGGCGGAACCAGTCTCCTGACGGGGCCGCCTGGCAAGGCGCGCGTGAGAGGGACATACGATAGGGGGAATCGGGACGGAAGGAACTGGATGGCTTGGGCCGAATCCGTTAGCGAGCACGGCGGGGCTGAGCGGTGGGGACGGCGTGCAGCAGCCGCCCGCTCGGCCGAGAAGCGGGGGGGTTATACGGGGTGGCCATCGTGACGGGCAACGTGGTGGACCAGATCTTGGCTGGGGCGAGCAAAGTCCATTACAACTTGTCCACCGCCGAGCTGCTGGAGCGGGCGGTGCTGCGGGGCGAAGGGCGCTTTGCGGCCGGCGGCGCGTTCGTGGTGGAGACCGGGAAGTATACGGGCCGCTCGCCGAAGGACAAGTTCATCGTCCGCGACGCGTGGGCCGAAGGGCGCGTGGCGTTCGGCCCGGTGAACCAGCCCATCGAGGAGCCGGTGTTCGAGGCGCTGCTGCAGCGGGTGGCGGAATATTTGCGCGGGCGGGAGCTGTTCGTGTTCGACGGCGCCGTGGGGAAGGCGCCAAGCCACCAGCTGCGGGTGCGGGTCGTGACGGAGCTTGCATGGCACAACGCGTTTGCCCGCAACCTGCTGGTCCGCGAACCGGCACCGCAACCGTTCGCACACTGGCACCTGATTTACGCGCCGGGGTTTGAGGCGGTGCCGGAACGAGACGGCACCCGTTCGGAGGCATTCATCATCATCCACTTCGGCAAGCAAATCATTCTCATCGGCGGCACCCGCTACGCGGGCGAGCTGAAGAAGTCGGTCTTCAGCGTCATGAACGCGCTGCTGCCCGAGCGCGGCGTGCTGCCCATGCATTGCGCGGCCAACGTGGGCGAGCGGGGCGACGTGGCGCTGTTCTTCGGCTTGTCGGGCACGGGCAAGACCACGTTGTCCGCGGACCCCAATCGCCGCCTCATCGGCGACGACGAGCACGGCTGGTCCGACGAAGGCACCTTCAACTTCGAAGGCGGCTGCTACGCCAAGACCATCGGCCTGTCGCGGGAGAAAGAGCCGCAAATCTGGGACGCGATCCGCTTCGGGGCGTTGCTGGAGAACGTGGTGCTCGACGAGCGGACGCGGGAGCCGAAGTACGACGACGCGTCGCTGACGGAGAACACGCGCGCGGCGTATCCCGTGGACCACATCCCGGGCGCGGTGCTCGAGGGCGTGGCGGGCCATCCGAACATCATCTTCTTCCTCAGCGCCGACGCGTTCGGCGTGCTGCCGCCCATCGCCCGGCTGGACGAAGAGCAGGCCATGTATTACTTTCTCTCCGGCTACACCAGCAAGCTGGCCGGCACCGAGCGGGGCGTTACGACGCCGGAGGCCACCTTCTCCACGGCGTTCGGCGAGCCGTTCCTGCCGCTGCCTGCGACGCTGTACGCCAAGATGCTGGGCGAGCGCATCCGCCGCCACCGCACGAAGGTGTACCTGGTCAACACCGGGTGGGTCGGCGGCCCTTATGGCGTCGGGCAGCGCATCAGCCTGCCGTACACCCGGGCGTTGATCGCGGCGGCGCTGACGGGCGCGCTGGACGACGTCGAGTACCGCAAGGAAGAACATTTCGGCTTGCTCATCCCGACGCGCTGCCCGGGCGTGCCGGATGAGCTTCTGGATCCGCGGGCCATGTGGGCCGACAAGGAGGCCTACGACGCGCAGGCGGCCCATTTGCGCGGCTTGTTTGCGGAAAACTACCGGCGGTTCCAGTAAGCCGGGCGCCCGGCGCACGCGGGCGCCGACGGGGGCATCGCGATGGACGGAAAGCTGTTGGGTCGCTGCCTGTTCCGGGTGCGCTACGACGAGTGCGACTCGATGGGCATCACGTACCACGCGCGCTACCTAGACTGGTTCGTCATCGGGCGGACGGAACTGCTGCGCGCCTGCGGACTGAAGTACGCGGAACTGGAGCGCTCGGGCTTGTTCCTGCCGGTGCTGGAAGCGCGCTGCCGCTACATCGCCTCGACCCGCTACGACGACTGGATTCGGCTGGAGACGCGCCTTTTGGAGCTGACGCGGACGCGCATGCGTTTCCGCTACCAAGTGTACCGGCTGCCCGAGGCGGACGCGAGCGCGCCCGGCGGCGACGGGGCAGAAACGGCCGCAGCGAAGCCGGATGAGCTCCTGGCGCATCCGGGCCTGCTGGCGGCGGAAGGGGAGACGAGCCACGCGTTCGTCGACGCGCAGCACCGGCCCGTCGATGTGAAGAAGCGATTTCCGGACGTGTGGGAAAAGCTGGCGCCGCTGGCGGAGGCTCTGCAGGGCGGCGTCGCCGCCCGCGGCTGAGACGGCCGGACGCGGGCGCGGGCCAGGCGCACGCGTCCGCGACGATTACCACGCGCGGCTGATGACGTCGTAGCCCAAGGCGCGCAGCCGGTGCGTCCAGCGCAGGCGGTTGACCTTCTTCAGGTACTGCTCGTGGGCCTCGAACACTTTGTGCAGCTGCTCCCAGTCTTGCTCGCTCAGCGGGCCCGGGAAAGCTTCGAGCCAGATGCGGTGCACTTCGGGAAACTCCTCCAGCCGGTACGCGCCTTCCTCGAACACGAACTCCAGCGTCGTGGGCCGGCCGAAGTCGTCGTAGCCCACCACGTACGCTTCGTAGCGGATGAGACCGTCCTGCTGGTCGAGGTATGTCCAGGCGTAGACATCGTCTTCGTACGAGACGACTTCCCGCGTTTGTACCGGCAACGTAACCGCTGTGCGTTCCCGCATCGCCGTTCACCCGTGATTTCCGCTGCTATCGGCAGCTAATACTCCATACTACGAAACAGCTCCTCTTCCTTGCACTTTACCGTGTTGGCAGCCGTTTGTCACGTCCCTATCGGTGACAGGCGCGCCGGAAACTGCCGGGCCGCTGCGGAAAGCGGTGTCAAGAGCAGGAAAGCCGCGCATGCTGAAGAAACAAAAGACATTCGAGGAACGTGCCGGCGCGTGGGGGCAGGCTTGGTGGACGGGTTTTCGCTCCTGGACGGGGAGCGGCCTAAGCAGCGGGACGCGGCCCCTTTTCGCCGCCTGCCAGGTAAGACGCGGGTTTCCGTCTTGACGTGGGAAATACAGGAAGACGTCGCACGACAGGCCACGTTTTTCGACTACCCGCAACGGCCCCGGAGTTCGCCGCATGGCTGCAGCCGGGCCCGGAGGCGCGGCTGTCTGATCTAGCCGACATGACCGCTTGCTGCACGCGCAACCTCGATGACGCATCGGCGGCAGGGCTTGTGCGCGAGGGAGACTCGAACCGGGACATCGCGCCTGTGAAATTCGGCACAAACTCACCGTGCGCGGGCGCGGCGGGTTTGATAGAATGAGACGGGTCGAGGGGTATTGCTATACCGACCCCGGCTATTGTAGGCGGCCCGACCTGCACAACGTATCAGCAGCTGTCGAGGCGAACGGGAGGATAATGCATGCAGAAATTGCGAGTGGGCGTGATCGGCGTAGGAAAGATGGGCCGCTTGCACGCTCGGGCTTTCGACCACTTCAATCATCTTTGCAACTTCATCGGCATCTACGACCCCGACGAAAAAGCCGCCGGCGCCGTCGCCCGCCAGTATGAGGTGACGGCTTTTTCGAGTGTTTCGGATCTGCTCGCGAACGTGGACGCGGTCGCCATCGCCGCGCCCACGAATTTTCATTTTGAATACTCCCGGATGGCGCTCGAGCGCGGCGTGCACGTTCTCGTGGAAAAGCCCGTGTGCCGCACCGTCGAGGAGGCCCAGGAATTGGCCCGGCTGGCGGAGGAAAGCGACTGCACGGTGCAGGTCGGCCACATCGAGCGCTTCAATCCCGCCGTGCAAGAGCTGGCCAAACTCCTCAAGAACCAGAAAGTCATCGCCATCGACGTCCGGCGGACGTCGCCGTATGATCCGCGGGTGAAGGATCTGGACGTCATCCAGGACATGATGGTGCACGATATCGATGTCGTCCGCTACTTGACCGGCGCCGACGTGCAGGAGGTACAAGCCTTCGGCCGGCGAGTCAAGTCGGAAGTGTTCGTCGACCACGCGGTGGCCATCGCTCGGCTGACCAACGGCGTCATCGTTACGTTCACGGCTTCGCGGGTCACCGAGCAGAAGGCGCGCAAGATGGAAGTGACCTGCGAAGACGCCTTCATCGAGATGGATTACATCGAACGGCGGCTGCTGCTGACGCGGGATACGCGGGTGTATCACGGCAGCCACGGGCAGGAGGCACCGCCCAAGATGGAAAACGTGGGCGAGCGCATTTTCGTGCCCGATCAGGAGCCGCTGCTGGCGCAGGCGAAGCACTTCCTGGACTGCATACGCACCGGATGCCGGCCGCTCATCGGCGTGCGCGACGCCTTGGCGGCGCTGGAAGTGGTGGAGCGTATACAGGCGGCGGTGTACAAGGAGAAGCTGCCGTCGGTCAAGTACGTCGCGGTGTAGCCGGTCCGGTACGCCGCAGGGCAGGAGGCGCATCCGTTGATTCCGTTGGCCAAGCCCTACCTGGGCGAAGAGGAGATCGAGGCCGTCAGCCAAGTGCTGCGGTCAGGACAAATCGCAAGCGGGCCCATGGTCCGCAGGTTTGAACAAGAATTCGCCGCGTACATCGGGGTCCGGCACGCGATCGCGGTCGCCAACGGCACAGTGGCGCTGCACGCGGCGCTGTTGGGCGTGGGCGTGCAGCCGGGCGACCGGGTGGTGACGACCCCGTTTACGTTTATTGCGACCGCCAACTCGATCTTGCATGCGGGCGCGGTGCCCGTCTTCTGCGACATCGAGCCGGACACGTACAACATGTGCCCGGAGTCGCTGCGCCAGACGCTGCAGCGGCTGGCCGACGCGGGCACGCCCGCCAAAGTGGTCATGCCGGTCCACCTGTTCGGCCTGACGTGCGACATGGCCCGCATCCGCGCCGTGGCCAGCGAGTTCGGTGCGGTCATCGTCGAAGACGCGGCGCAGGCCCACGGAGCCGCCTACCGGGGGCGCCGGGCCGGCAGCTTCGGCTTGGCCGCGGCGTTCAGCTTCTACGCCACGAAGAACCTGGCCACGGGCGAAGGCGGCATGGTCGTCACCGACTCCGACGAGGTGGCGGAGCGGGTGCGCCGGCTCATCAACCACGGGCGCGTGGGCCGCTACGTGCACGACCGTCTCGGGTACAACTACCGCATGACCGACATCGCGGCAGCCATCGGGTTGGTGCAGCTGCGCAAGCTGGAGCAGATGAACCTGCGCCGGCGGCGGAACGCGCGGCGGCTCACCGAGGCGCTGGCGGACATCGGCGAGTACAAGCTGCCGGTGGAGCCGGAAGGCTATTATCACGTGTACCACCAGTACACGGTGCGGCATAAGAATCGCGACGCTCTGTCCGAAGAGCTGCGCCGGCGCGGGGTCGACAGCGCGGCCATCTATCCCCTCGCGCTGCACCAGCAGCCGTTTTACCAGAAGCTGGGCTACGGCAACGAGCGGCTGCCGGTGGCGGAGGAAGCGGCGCGGCACGTGCTGTCGGTGCCGGTGCACGCGAGCCTTACGGACGAGCAAGTGGAAACCGTGGTGCAGGCGATGATCGAGGCGGCGCGCGTGCTGGCCGAGTGAACGCGGGCCGCGCCGGGCGGGGGCGGTCGTTATGGGGCCCGGAGGCATCGAGCCGGAACGGGTCGACATCGTGGATGTGGACGACTACACGGAGCCGGCCGCCGAGCCGGGATATTACGCCATCTACCTGCGGCTGTCCCGCGAGCCCAGCGCGGCGTGGCGCGAGCGCTTCGCCGAAGAATGGCGCCGCCTGCGGGCCGTGCCGAAGCGGCGCATGAGGATTGTGCGCGAGCGGCTGCGCATCGAGATCTCCGGCGACGACTTGGTGCAGGAGCAGCTGGAAACGGCCGCGGACCTGGTCGATCGCACGAATCGTTCCCTCGCGGCGAGTCGTCAAAAAAAGATGAAGGAAAGCGCCGGCCAAGATTGAATGTTGGGGCAAGCACCGAGCACCGGCCGACGACCCCGGAGACCCGTGGTTCCAGGAGGTGCAACCGGGCTGATGTCGCTCGGTGTCGGTTTGCTCGTGCCGAGGCGCTTGCCGCGCTCGCCGCTTTGGGCTGTGCTGCGCCGCGACTCGCGCATCCGCATCGTCTTCGAGCTCCACGACGTACACCGGCTGAACGAAGTCCCGCGGCCCGACGTCATCGTGGCCGCCTTGGACCTAGGCGTCAGCCTGCGCACGGTGGTGCGCGTCCTGAAGGTGCGCATGCCGGGCGTGCCCATCGTGATGCTGGACGACGTGGGCGATGCGGCGCGCGCCCAGCGGGCCCGCAACATGGGCGTGGCGGCGGTCCTGACCGAGCGGACGCCGCCGCATCGCTTCATCGCCCGGCTGTTCGACCTGGCGCGCGCCAGCGACCCGGCGCCGGACCGGCCGGATCGCCGGCTGGTGGAGTCTCTGACGCCGCGCGAGTGGGACATCCTGCCGTACATCGCCCAGCGCTACAGCGCCAAAGAGATTGCCGAAGAATTGACCATTTCCTACTCGACCGTGCGGACCCACCTGCGCAACATCTACGCCAAGTGTGGCGTCGGTTCCAGGCGGCAGGCGGCCTACGTCGCCGAGACGCTGTTGCGTGAACGGTACGGTTTAGGCGACAATAGGTCCGAGGAGGTGGCAGGCGGGGATGAACTACGTGGACGTGATGGTGGACCCGACGCCGAATCCGAACGCGTACAAGTTCACGCTGGATCGGGCGGTCACCGCGGGGCGCGGCGAGTCGTACATGAACAAGGAACAGGCGCAGGCCCATCCGCTGGCGGCGAAACTTTTTGAGATTCCGGGCGTTGTTTCGGTGTTCTTGCTGAACAATTTCATCACGGTGACGCGCGATCCGGCGTACGGTTGGGAAACGCTGGCGCCGGAGATTGTGGACGTCATCCAGGCGCATTTTGAGGGCAGATCATGAAGCGCTACGTCATCGCCTACATGGCCGGCGGGCAGATGGTGGAAGAAAGGTTTCTTTCCAAGGCCGAAGCGTTTCGCTGGTTCAACGCCCATTGCCCGGCCGAGGAAGCGGAGCTGTTCGACGAAGACGAGTCGGGGGTGCGCGGGCCGGCCAAGCGGCTGCGGCGGCGGACGACGGGCCGACCGACGTGCGGGCCGGCGCGCTAGACCCGGCGCGAGGCGGAAAGAAAATGCGGCGGCCCTCCCGGAGGTCCGGGAGGGCCGTCTTGCTTGTTTCTCTGCTTCTTTCCTGCTTCGCTGCTTTTCTTCTCTGCTTCTCCGCTTCCGGCCGGCGTTCTCCGCTTCCAGCGGGCGTTCTCCGCCTCCGGCCAGCGTTCTCCGCTTCCGGCGCGCAGGTGCCCGCCGAAGCCTCTTGCGGCTCCCAGCCGGTTTTGTTACGGCTCGCCGCCGGCTTCCGGCGCCCCTCCGGCGGCGCCCGCTTGCTCTGCGCTAGATCGCTCGGCGCCCGCGGCGCCGGTGCGGCGGACATCCGCGTGCGGCCCAACGGGCGGGAGCGTGCCGCCCCGCGTCAAGTTGTCGGGCTGCAGCAAGGCGTCCAGCACGTCTTCGGGCAGCAGCCGGTGCTCCAGCACCACGTCGCGGATGGGCTTGCCCGTGCGCAGGCTTTCCGTGGCGACGAACGACGCCGCCTCGTATCCGATGTACAGGTTGAGCACGGTGGCAAGGCCGATGCAGCGCTCGGCGTCGTGGCGCAGCTTCTCCTCGTTGGCCGCGATGCCGTCGACGCACTGTTCGGCGAACACGCGGGCGGCATTGCCCAGCATGTGGACCGACTCGAACAAGTTGTGCATGACCACGGGCAGCATGACGTTCAGCTCCAGCTGCCCGTGCTGGGCCGCGAGGCTCACCACCAGGTCATTGCCCTGCAGCTGGAAAGCGACCTGGTTGACCACCTCGGGAATGACGGGGTTCACTTTTCCCGGCATGATGGAAGAGCCGGGCTGCACGGGCGGCAGCCGCAGCTCGCCCAGGCCCGCCCGGGGACCGGATGCCATCAGGCGCAAGTCCGAGGCGATCTTGCTCAGCGACACCGCCGTGTCCCGCAGCGCGCCGGAGAGCGCCACCAAGTCGTCCACGTTTTGTGTCGCGTCGACCAGGTCCTCGGCCTGGCGCAGCGGATAGCCCGTCCACTCCCGCAGCAGCTCCACCGCCCGGGCGGCGTATTGCGGCGGCGCGTTGAGGCCGGTGCCGACGGCGGTGCCGCCGAGGTTCACGCGGCAGAGCGCCTCGGCGGCCGTGCGCAGCCGCGCCGCGTGGCGAGCGACGACGCGCGCGTAGGCGCGGAATTCTTGCCCAAGGTAGATGGGCACCGCATCCTGCAAGTGCGTGCGGGCGACTTTCAGGACGCGGGCGAACTGGTCGGCTTTGGCCGCCAGGCTCGCGCTGAGCCGCTCCAAGGCGGCCACGGCCGGCTGGAGCATGTCGAGCAGCGCGATGCGAAAGGCCGTCGGGATGACGTCGTTGGTCGACTGCGACATGTTGACGTGGTTGTTGGGATGGACGACGTCGTAGCGCCCCCGGGGCAGGCCGAGAATCTCCAGCGCCCGGTTGGCGATGACTTCGTTCGCGTTCATGTTGATGGACGTGCCGGCGCCGCCTTGAATTGGGTCCACGAGGAATTGGTCGTTGAACGCGCCGTCGGCCACTTCTTGCGCCGCCTGCATAATGGCTTGCGCCACGTCGTCCGGCAGCAGGCCCGCTTCCATGTTGGCCTGGGCGCACGCCTTCTTGACGAGCCCAAGGGCCCGAATCATGGCCGGGCGCAGCCTGTAGCCGCTGATGGGAAAATTGCGCAGCGCCCTGGCGGTCTGGATGCCGTAGTATGCGTCGGCCGGCACCGGCAGCGTGCCGAGCAAGTCTCGCTCGATTCTGTCCACGATGCTCACCGCCGTGCTCGTTGTCGCTCGGCCCGGCCGCTCCTCGCCGCGCCGGGTTGCTGGTACTGTTTGCCGCCGAGCGGGGGGTGTCCTGCCGCGGGGCAGGCAGGTTGATGGCAAAGCTCTTGCGGTTGCACGCGCGCGCCGCACGCACTAGAATGGACGAGAAGACAGCGAGGAGGTGCGAACGTGGCGGTCACCGTGGAGCAAGTGCGGGAAGCGCTGAAGCAGGTGAAAGATCCCGAGCTCGGGTTCGACATCGTCAACCTGGGGCTCGTCTACGATATCCGCATCGACGGCGGCACGGTCTACATCGACATGACACTCACGACGCCGGCGTGCATGGCGGGGCCGTTTATCGCCGAGGAGGCGCGGCTGGTCACCGAGGCGCTGGAGGGTGTCGAGCAGGCGGTCGTGCGGCTGGTGTGGGAGCCGCGCTGGACCGAGGACCGGATGAGCGACGAACTGAAGCTGATGCGCAAGCTCGGGATGTTTTGACGACGGCGGCCGGCGCAGGGAGAGCCGGTCGCTCGGGCGGGCGGCACGGCGGATTCGACCGGGCGGGCGGTCCGCCCGCGAAGGACGGAGCGGCATGATGAAGGGACAACCATCGAGCGGCGCGCCGAACGGCGGGAGCCAGGCGGGCCGGGAAAACGGCGCGTGCGATGCGAGGCCGGCGCTGGCGGCGCTGACGGCGCGGGTGCAGGCGTACGCGGCTGAGCGACGGTGGAGCGAGGCGCAGGCGGCGCTGCGGCTGGCGCTGCGGCGCTTTTACGAGGGGTATGCCGCCGGCGAGGCCGAGGCGGACGATCTAGCCCGCATCGTAGCGGCGCTGGCGGCCCTCGAGGAGGACGAACGGCTTTATCGGCTGTACCGGCGCTGCGTGCGCGGGACGCTGCGCGTGCAGGATGAGGCGGTGCTGGCGCATTTGGGGGTCGCGGCCTTCAACCTGGGCCGCTACGTGGAAGCCCGCTGGCTCTGGCGGTCGGCGCGGCGCCTCGGCGGCTCGTTGGGTCACGTGCTGGACGCGCTGCTCTTCACCGTCGACGCCGTCGAGGCGGGGCGCGTGCCGGAACTGACGCTGGACCACCGGCTGCGGCCGGAGGACATGCCCGCGGAGGACGAAGACTTGCCAGCGTATGTCAAGGCGCTGGCCGTGCAGGAGCTCTGGAGCGCCGGCGGCGACGCTCGCGAGGCGGCGCTGGATATCCTGGCGCAGGCGGACGAGGCGTGGGCGGTCGACTTCTTGTTCGGTGTCTTGCTGCAGCCGGAGCTGCCGGACCGCGTAAAGTTGAAGGCGGCCGTATGGCTGCTGGAGCGAGGCTTCATCGAGGAAGGCGAGCCGGTAGCGGTGCATCTGGAGGGCCGCTTGCAGCAGATGCGCGTCGAGCGGGCCCGCGGCGGCCAGGGCGAGGCGATGGCCGGCGGGCCGGACGACGCCGCGCTGGATCCATGAACGGGGCGAAAGCGTCACGTGTTGGCGGCTCCATGCGCTTCGAGCACCGGCGCGCGAGGCCGGAGCGGGCGGCCGCGGCGTAGGAGAAGGCGACTCGTCCGCGCGGGCGGCTTATCCGACGGCGCCGTATTGTGCGATGAGCGCAGCGACTTGGGCGCGCGTCTCTTCGATGACCTGGTCCTTCAGCTGCGCCAGGACGCCGCCCTCCGCCGCTTTCGTCTCGATGTTGGCGATGGTGATGGCCTCCACTTCCCGCAGGAAGGCCGTGATGTCCGCCTTCGACACCTCACCGAACTCGCCTGCGGCGACCCGGCGCACGAAAGCCTCCAAGTCCGGCGTCGAGTTCATGGACACTTCCCAGTACTTTTCCAGCAGCTCCTCGACCATGGCAGACCTCCTGCATGCGGTCGTACGGGTCATGGTTACGCCGGCCGGCCGCGCGGTTCCTGCGCGGCGGCGCGGCAGCGTCGTAGGGCCGCTTGGCGGCGGGCGAGGGAAGGACAACGGGCTTCCTTCCAGAAATTTCGTGGAGGCTGGCCCGTTCCGATTGGGGGACCTTCGGGCCTCGCCTCTTGGGGGGTTCTCCCGGCCTTGCCTTTTGGGGGAGCGCGCGGTCTAGCCTCGTTTCCGGGCGCCGGCAACGACGCGTCTCGCGTTTAGCATATCGACTTTTGGGCAAAGGAGTACGGTCGCGGCATGGAGCAGGCGTGGCGGCAATTGCGGTGGGATGAGGCGGTGCGGGCCCGGGCGCTCGCAATCGCTTGTCGCGTCGACCGACAGCTGGAAGAAACCGCGGCGATCGCGAAAAAGCCGGAGAGCCGGCTGGCGGCGCGCTTGCGGGAGGAGTTGCAGCGGGCGGCCCGGGAGGGCGGGTCGGTGGAGGTGCTGTTCCGCACGGCGGCGGCCGTTCACCAGCAGCTGGCCTGGCTGCCCAAGCCGAAGCTGCCCATCGGCATCCGCGTCTTCCTGCGGGAACTGTTCGGTGGCGAATGGAACGAAGACTTGGTCGTCGCGGCGCTGGCGGATCCCGCCTGGCCGCTGACGGTGCGCGTCGAGGGCCGCGAGCCGCGCGTCGAGCTGAGCGGCTCCCTGGGGCGGGGCTTGGCCGGCCGCGCAGCCGGCGGCTCGCCGGGAGGCTCGGCCGGGGACGAAAGCGACAGCGCCGGAGGCTTGTCCGGGGCGCTGCCGGTGGCGGTCATTCCGCAAGCGGAGATGCGGGATCCAATGATGTGGCCGCTGGTGGCCCTCCAAGGTGCCGTCATCGCCGGCTTCGGCGACGCTGTGCAGTGGGTCCGGGCACGGGTCGGCCCGGGCCTGTGGTTTGCCCTGTCGGAAGCGGCGGCGGCCACCGGCGGGCCGCGCCCGGAGCTGGAGGCGCTGTGGCGTAGGGGGCTTGACGAGCTGGCGGCGGAAACGGCGCTGCTGGATTCCGTGGCAGAGCTGGTGGAGGCGCTGGCGGACGGGATCTTGATTAGCGCCAAGCGCGTGGGACTGAGGGCGAAGCAGCGCGCGGACGGCGGCGGACAAAAAACCGAAGGGTTGCCGGCGCGCGGCGAGGCCGGGGACCGGCGGGACATCTACGAGGAGTTGGAGGCGGTGCGCGACGTGCCGGCCGAGGCCAGTGAGATTTTGACCGCGGGCTGGATCCACTGGTACGGACAGGCGGCGCCCGCGCTGCTGGCGACCGATGAGTGGGAGCGCCGCCGGGCCATCGTCGACGAGATCGACGACATCCTGTGCCGCTCGCTGGATGTGGCGGCCATTCACCGGTTTTACGCGACCGAGGGGGCGAGCCTGTGATCCTCAACGAGCACCAGATCTTGGAAAGGCTCCTGACCAAGGACGAAAGCCGGCGCATCATCGTCACCCCCATCCTCGATCCCGTGCAGCAGTTCGGGCCAAGCTCGCTGGACGTGCGTCTCGGCCCGGATTTCAAGGTGGTGCGCACGTCGCGGCTGACCCACCTCGATCCGCTGAAAGACCCGGCCGAAATCGAAGGCGACGTGGCGCGGTATACGGAAAGCAGCGTCATCGAGCCGGGCGAGCCCTTCGTCCTGCACCCGGGCGAGTTCGCCCTGGCCAGCACGCTGGAGTTTATCCGGCTGCCTTATGACATCGCGGCGCGGCTTGAGGGCCGCAGCACGTGGGGCCGCCTCGGGCTGGAGGTGCACGCCACGGCCGGTTTCGTGGATCCGGGCTTCAGCGGGGCGCTGACGTTCGAGCTGAAAAACTCGGGCCAGGTGCCGCTGCCACTCTACGCGGGGCTGCGCATCGCGCAGCTGTGCTTCTTCCAGCTGAGCGAGCCGTCCCGTCTGCCGTACCGGGCGAAGCGGTATACCAAGTACGCGGGGCGCATGGGTACGATGGGCAGCCGGTACTTCCAGGATCCGGAATACGTAGCGCTGCGCAACGCGCGCCGGCGGGGGGAGTAAGCGCTGCGGCTGCTTTGGAGCGGAGCGGCGGCCGGCGCGGCGGCGTTGGTCGCCTGGCGGGCCAAGGCACTGACGGCCGACGGGGCCGTGGCGGCGGCTGTCGTCGGCTTCATTGTTTTCCAATGGGGCGGTTTTTCGCCCGCGCTGGCGTTGTTCGTCTTTTTCGCGACGGCTAGCGCGTTGACCAAGTGGAGCGCGCGCCGGCGGGAGCCAATGGGCCTACGCGGAGCGACGGAGGACGCGCCGCCGGCGAGGCGGCAGCCGGGCAGGCCCCCAACGGCGCCTCGCCGGGCGGCGCACCGGGACGCGGACGGGCGCCGGGCGGCGCAGGTGCTGGCCAACGGCGGCGTGGCGGCGCTGGCGGTGCTCGCCGGCCGGCTGTGGCCGGACCCGGCCTGGGCGGCGGCCTACGCGGGCGCCATCGCGGCCGTAACCGCCGACACGTGGGCCACGGAGCTGGGGGTCCTTGCGCGGCGGCCGCCCGTGCTGATTACGACGTGGCGTCCCGTGGAGCCGGGCCGCTCGGGCGCCGTGTCGGCCGTGGGCACGCTCGGCGGCGTCGCAGGCGCGGCGCTCATTGCCTTTGTCTCGGCGCTGACCTGGAACCCGCCGGGCGGTGCGGGATCCCCCGTCGCGCTGGCCTTGGCGGCGTGGGCCGCGGGCATCATCGGCATGCTGATCGACAGCGTCCTGGGCGCCACGGTGGAGGAGCGGTGGCGCTGGCCGGGCGGCAGGCCTGCGTTCGGAAACGACGCGGTGAACGGCGCCGCCTCGCTGGCGGGCGCGGCGGCCGCCGCTTGGCTGTATACGTTGCTAGCCGGCTGACGCCGCCCGGCCGGCGCGGGCTACAGCAGCGCGCACGCATCCACCAGCTCGCTGCGCAAGCTTTCCAGGCCGGAGGCGCTGACCGCCGTGACGAAGTAGAACAAACCTGCGTCCGGCGCGGCGAAGCACATCTCCGCAGACGCGTCGGCGTGCAGCCACGCGGTGACCTGCGCGTCGGGCGTGGCGTGCAGCCGCACTAGTTCCGCCCGCGGCCCGGTCCGGTGCCAGACGTAGTACCTGGCGACGTTGTCCGACGCCGACGGCGACCAGCTCAAGAGCAGCCCCTGCTCCGTCCACTGCGCCGTCACGCCGGCGGGCGGCAGCGGCGGCGCGTTGATTCGCACGTTTACGTCCAGGGCGCCCGCTTGAGCGTGCCAGTCCACCTCCGTGGTCCGGCCCGGTTCGACCCGGAACGGCACCCAGTGGCCAGCGTACAGGGTATTGCCCACGGTGCGGCTGTCGCGGTAGAAGATGACCTGAAACTCGTAGTCGCCCGGCGTCAAGCGGTTCACGGAGGCCGTGCCGTACCGCTCGCCGGGCACCCAGTCAAAGTTTTCGTTCCAGGCCTTGCCATCCGGCCCGGGCGCAAGGCGCAGGTGGCCCCGGTTCGCCACGTCGTGCAGGCACTGCCCCTCGTCTCCCACCGCGATGCATGCGTCTCCCAAGTCAATGCGGACTATCAGCCCGCCCGGCACCATCTCCAGGAAAACGTCCGCGGCCACCGTCTCCCCCTCGCGGACGTACACTTCCGCCGCGCCCGTGTACATCGGCACGCCTTCCGCGTCCAGCAGCTCGGCGGAGATGAGCCACGGGCCGGTTTCGAGGCGCTCGAAGCGGACGACCGTTCGCTGCTCGACCGGGGTGACCTCTCGGCGCAAGGTCGGTGTGCGCGTCGTGCTGCTGCGCGGCTTTTCGAGCGTGACCCGCAGCCGCTCGGCCGGGCGGAATCCGTCCCCGCCCGCGGCCGCCTGGGCCGCGTGCACCGTCACGAGCAAGGTGGCGAAGCCGTCCCCGTCACCGGGCACGCCCGGGCTCAAGGGGGTTCCGTCGCCGCTCAGCGGCGGCAGGAGCGACAAGCACCCCGAGGCGGCGAACGCCAGCAACACGAGCAGTGCCGCGAGCGCAAGGCGGGAACTTACGGGCGATGGAGCCGAAACGCAGCGGAAACGGACAACCTGACGCCAAGCGCGACCGTAGCGAGCTTTGAAGACGTTTCGTGCCTTCATGCGCATCACCTCGGGGGTCATTGTAGAGGGACGGGCGGACAGCTTCGACCCGCAAAGTGGATGAAACGGGGAGCGGGCGTTTGACGCCCTGGAAAGGGGTGTCTATACTGGTAATTGCATTGCGGCGGCAATGACCGCTTCTATACGCATTCGGGCGGGCCCGCGGCGGGCCCCACGGGAGAGCGAGCGACGGGTGAACGGCATCGGCGAGGCGCTGGCGCGCGGACTTCGCAAAGGCGTGCAGACGACGATCCTGCTGGCGAAAGCCATCGTCCCGGCTTACATTATTGTCTTCGTGCTGGCGCACACCCCGGTGCTGGGCTGGATCGCCGCGGCGGCCGCGCCGCTGTTGCACTGGATCGGGCTGCCCGGCGAGGCCGCGGTGCCCCTCATCCTGGGGCTGTTCGTCAACTTGTACGCGGCCATCGGCGCCATGGCGTCGCTGACGCTGACGGCCAAGGAGATGACCATCATCGCCATCTTTCTCAGCATGGCGCATTCGCTCGTCGTGGAAACGGCGGTGACGAGCCGCATCGGTGTTCCGGCTCGCCTGGCGCTGACCATTCGGCTGGGTTTGGCGGTGCTGCTGGCGACCATCGTCAACGTCGCGTGGCGGGCATAGGCGCGCGGAGCGGGGGCCGGCCGAGCCGGTCGGGGGACTGAGCCTTGGGAGGGCGTGAAGGGCGTGGCGTGGGATTGGGCCGGCGTGGGCACGTTGATCCGGGACGCTGTCGCCGGAGCCGTGGGCACCGTGCTGCGGCTGGCGCTCATCGTGGTGCCGCTGATGATCGCGGTCGAGCTGCTGCGCGCGTACCGGGTGCTCGATTGGTTGTCGAAGCGGGCCGAGCCGGGCGCCAGGCTGCTGGGGCTGTCGGGCGAAGCCGCGTTCCCGCTGGTCGCGGGCGCGGTGCTGGGGATTTCCTACGGGAGCGGCTTGATCATCGACAGCTACCGGGAAGGCCGCCTGAACCGGCGGGACAGCGTGCTGTTGACCGCGTTTCTCGCCGCGTGCCACGCGGTGTTCGAAGACACCCTCTTGTTCGTGCCGCTGGGCGTCAACCCGTTTCTTCTGCTCGGGTTGCGGTTAGGCACGGCGCTCATGCTCACCGTCGCACTGGCTCACGCGTGGCGGGGCCGGGCGGTTCCGGAGAAGGCGGACCGCGGCGAGATGCGTCAAGGAGGATGACCATTGGCTGAACAAAACGACGCGCTGGCGCGCCACTTGGCGGCGGCCGTGCGGGCGGCAAAGTTGGCCGGCGAAGTGCTCATGGAGCTGCGGGGCAAAGTGACGGTGGAACGCAAGTCCGGCCACCGGGACTTGGTGACCGAGGCGGATCGCCGCGCGGAGGCCGCGATCCGGCAGGTGCTCGCCGCCGCGTTTCCGGACCACGGCATTCTCGGCGAGGAGACGGGCGCCACGCCGGGGCGCGACGGCTACCGCTGGATCGTCGACCCGCTGGATGGCACGACCAATTACGCCCACGGCATGCCGCTGTTCGCGACCTCCATCGCCTTGGAGCGGGACGGCCAGCTGCTGGTGGGCGTCGTGCACTTTCCCGCGCTGAACGAGACGTACACGGCGGTCCGAGGCCGAGGGGCGTGGCGCAACGGCGAGCCGTTGCGGGTGTCCGGCGAGACGCGGCTGGAAAACGCGCTGCTGGTGACGGGCTTCCCCCACGATTTCGGCCCGGGCAAGGCCAACAACCTGGACCATCTCGAGGCGCTGGTCCCCCGCAGCCGGGGCATGCGGATGCTGGGAACGGCCGCCACGGACTTGGTGTACGTGGCGTCGGGCGTGTTCGACGCCTACTGGGACCTGGACAACGCGCCGTGGGACGTGGCCGCCGGCGTGCTGCTGGTGGAAGAGGCGGGCGGCCGGGTGACGGATATGGACGGCGGCCCGCTGGATTTGATGAACCCGCGGATTTTGGCCAGCAACGGGCACCTGCACGACGAGCTGCTGGCCGTGCTGCGCCGAGGGCGCATCGCCTAGCGCGGGCACCGCGTGACGCGGCGAGGTGGTACGAATGCGGCTCGAGAACACCTTGTCGTTGGCGGGCCGCGCCGCCGTGGTGACGGGGGCGGCGCGGGGCATCGGCCGGGCCATCGCGCTGCAGCTGGCGCGTCAAGGGGCCGCCGTCGTCGTCAACTACCGCGAGCGGGCCGACGCCGCGGCCGAAGTGGTGCGGCTGGCGCAAGAGCTGGGCGCCGACGCCGTGGCCGTGCAGGGCGACGTATCGGACCCGGAGGCGGCGCGCACCGTGGTGGAGACGGCCATCGCGCGCTGGGGCAAGGTGGACATTCTCGTCAACAACGCCGGCATCGCGCTGTACCGGCTCTTGTTGGACACGACGGTGGACCAGTGGGACCGGATCATGGCGGTGCACCTGCGCGGCGCGTTCAATTGCACCAAGGCCGCACTGCCCAGCATGATCCGCCACGGTTACGGGCGCATCATCAACATCGCCTCGGTCTGGGGCGTCCTGGGCGCCGCCAACGAAGTAGCCTACTCGACGGCCAAGGCGGGCCTCATCGGCTTCACGAAGGCGCTGGCCAAAGAAGTGGGGCGCGGCGGCATCACCGTCAACGCGGTGGCGCCGGGCGTTATCGAGACGGACATGCTAAGCGGCCTGACGGAGGAGGAAAAGGCGGCGCTGGCGGAGGCGACGCCGGTGGGGCGGCTGGGCCGGCCGGAGGACGTGGCCAGCATCGTCGGCTACCTGGCCTCGCCGGCGGGCGCGTTCGTGACGGGCCAAGTCATCGGCGCCGACGGGGGCATGACGTAAGGAGCGGTCGCAGCGAACGGTGGAAAGGCGGTGCCGGCCGTGGCGGCGCGCGAGCACGTGGAAAAGGCGTTCATGGACCCGGTGCACGGCTTCATCATCGTCCGGCGCCGCTGGCTCTTGGACCTCATCGACACGCCGGAGTTCCAGCGGCTGCGCCGCATCCGCCAGCTTGGCTCATCGTTCGGCACCTACCACGGCGCCGAGCATACGCGCTTCGGCCACAGCCTCGGTGCCCTGCACATCATGGAACGCATCCTGCAGCGGTTGCAGGAAGCGAACGGGCGGCCGGACGAGGAAACGGTGGCCGTCGCCCTGGCTGCGGCGCTGCTGCACGACGTGGGCCACGCGCCCTTCTCGCACGCGCTGGAGTATTTGCTGACGCCGGACACGGGGCACGAGCAGTGGACGCGGCGGGTGCTGCTGGAGGATACGGGCATCACGCGCGTGTTGCGGACCGTGGACGGGTCCCTACCCGAGAAGGTGGCCGACGTGCTGGCGGGGCGGTCACAGCCGGCGTGGGTGAGCCGGCTCGTGTCGAGCCAGCTCGACGTCGACCGGATGGACTACCTGCTGCGGGACGCGCTGTTTACGGGCGCGGAGTATGGGCGCTTCCAGCTGGAGCGCATCATCCACACGCTGGTGCTCCACGGCGACCAGCCGGCGGTGCAGGCCAAGGGCATCAACGCCATTGAGGAGTACGTGCTGGCGCGACATTTCATGTACTGGCGCGTGTACCTGCACAAGACGGTGCGGGGCGCGGAAATGCTGCTGCGAGCGGCGCTGCGGCGGGCGCGACAGCTGGGAGAGCTCCCCGAGCCGAAGACGGTGGAAGAGTACCTGGCGCTGGACGACGCCGACATCCTCGTCGCGCTGAAGCGCTGGACCCGCCATGCGGACCCCGTCTTGTCCGACCTGAGCCGCCGCTACCTGGCGCGTCGTCTGCTGAAGCCGGTGTTCTCCGTGCCGCCCGCGGAGCTGCCTCCGGGTGCCGTGGAGGCGGCGCGCGAGGTGGTGGCCCGGGCCGGCTTTGATCCCGACAGCTACTGCCTGGTCGATCCGATGAGCAACGTCCCCTACACGCCTTACGTGCCGCCCCACGACGGCGCGGAAGGCTCCTGGCAGCCCATCTTGGTGTTGACCGCGGAAGGGCGCTTGGCGGAAATTTCCAAGCTGTCGCCCCTCATCCAGGCTCTTGCCGGCCGGACGGTGCGCGCCGTCAACGTGTACGTGCCGGAAGAATGCCGGGCCGCCGTCCGCGCCGCTATATCTTCCCTCGCGGAGTGAAAAATCGGATCGCGGCAATACTAAGGCAGGATATCCGAGCGCGACCGTGGAAGCATGGCGCTTAGAACTTCAGGGCCGCTCCGCGCTTCATACCGGTCGCGACACATTCGTCACGAGACATGCGAGGGATATCATGAGTCGGCTGCATGGAGATCGCCCACCGGCCCGGCGCACGACCCGGTGGCTCGTCCTCGGGTGTTTGGCGCTGGGCCTCACGTTCTCTGCACCGGTGTTCGTTTCGCCTACGTTCGGCCACGCGGCGGTGGAGCCCGGCGGGGGCGTCATCCACGTCGTGCAGAAAGGCGAAACGCTCTGGACCATCGCCCGGCGCTATGGCCTGAGCGTGGATGAGTTGGTGCGCCTTAATGAGCTGAGCGACCCGAACCGCATCGTGGTGGGGCAGAAGCTGGTCATCCGTGAGGGCGAAGCGCGGGTGCACGTCGTGCAGCGGGGCGAGACGCTGACGAGCATCGCCAGGCTGTACGGCCTTACGGTGCAAGAATTGCTGGCTCTCAATGATCTCCCGAACCCGAACTTGCTGCAGGTGGGACAGCAAATCATCGTCAGCCCCAAGGTGCAGCGGACCCACGTGGTGGCAACGGGCGACACGCTGTGGGACATCGCGCGCCGGTATGGAGTGAGCGTCGAAGCGATTCAGGCGGCCAACGGCATCGACGACCCGCGGCGGCTGCGGGTCGGGCAAAGCTTGGTCATTCCCGCGATCGGCGGTGCGGACGACGTAGCGGCGCTGCCGGCGGCGACGCGCGTCAGCTCCCAGCGGCTGGCGCTGGCGTGGCCCGCGGACGGCCGGCTCACGTCGACCTTCGGCGTGCGCTGGGAGCGGATGCACTACGGCATCGACGTGGCCGCCCCGGTGGGCACGCCGGTGTACGCGGCCGCGGCGGGCCGCGTGACGTATGCGGACTGGGCCGGGACGTACGGCCGCCTGGTCATCATCGATCACGGCAACGGCATCGAGACGCGTTACGCCCACCTGTCACAAATTCTCGTGAAGGTGGGCGACCAGGTGCAGCGCGGGCAGCGCATCGCGCTGGTAGGGAATACGGGCAACTCGACCGGGCCCCACTTGCACTTTGAAGTCCGCGTCGACGACGTTCCTCAGGACCCGCTCCTGTGGCTGCCCGCCCGCTGAAGCCGTCACCTCAGTGGGGCATGAAGATCTTGACCAGAGCCGAGATAATGGCCAGCACCACGAAAATGCCGAGAGTCCAGCGGAGTCCCGAATCCATGGCGCTTTCGTCCTTTCCTATAGTCGCCGCGCCTTTGGCGCGCCACGCGGCCGCTTAGCGTAGAGGCTCGTCGCGCGGCCGTTTGACGAAGCGGCTCAACGCCGCGTGGTGGCTCTGCCGGCCGCTTGACCCAGCGGCTGGCCTAGGCGCGGCGCTTCGCCTGCGCACAGCGCTACGCGTCATTATAGCGGCGCGCGGCTTCCCTCTCAAGCCGGAGCTTCAAACGGGAGCCGGCCAACCGGCCGGCTCGCCCCTGCACGCCGGCCGGCTCGCTACCCCCACACCGGCGGCTAGCCAAGGGCAAGCCAGCAAGCCGGTTGAACACCTGCCAAAAGGAAACGGCGGCGGAAGTTCCGCCGCCGTTTTTTCGCGGGAATTCGGTCAAGCCCGTCGCATGGGCTTCGTCTCGTCAGAACCGCAACGACGCTTCGACGGCGAAGCTGAACTCTTTGAAGTCCGGCGTGCTCACCGCCGCGTCGGCGTGCAGCGGGCCGAAGCTCAGGCCCAAACCGGCCGTGGTCCACGTCTTCCCGTCCGCGTGCAGCTGCCCGGCGCGCACGTCGAGCAGGCCCAACAGCATCCGCTTCTCTACGCCGTAGCGCAGTTCGCCGTCCGGCCCCAGCTCCGCGGCGATGGTGGCGCCCAAAAGCGGCGGCCGCAGCGCCACGCCCGCCCGCACTTCGACGGGCGCCTGCTCCGTCACGGCATCGTGGCCCGGCGCCGTCCACGTCACTTGGCTGACGAGGTTGCGAACGACCAGGGCTAGCGTGGTCATCTCGGTGACGCGCACCAACATGCCCGCGTCAAGGGCGTAGCCCGAGGCTCGCCAGCCAACATCCTTCACGACCGGAGCCGGCGTTGCATCCTCCACCGAGAACTCGCGGCGTTCGCCCGTGATCCAGCGCGCCGCCACGCCGGCCCGCACCGCCAGGCTGTCCCGCCCCAGCGCGTCGAAGGCCGCGCCGGCGCCGTAGCTGCCCAGCGCTTCCACGGAACCCGACTTCTGCGACGCGGTGCCCGTGATGAACAGCTCTCCCACCGCGACGCCGCCGACGGCCAAGGACCCGAAATTCGCAGCGCCTAGGGCGCCCACCGCCGCCGACTCCGCGCCTTCCCACTGCAGGAACTCGGCCGCCTCCTGGTCCAACAGCTCCTGCAGCCGCGCCAGGCCGTCGATGCCCTGTGCAAAGCCGGAAGCGCTGACGCTGAGAGAGGAAAGGCCGATCGCGGCCGGGTTCCAGTAAAACGCCGAGGCGTCGTCCACCGCCGCGGTGAACGCGCCGCCCATCCCCATGGCCCGCGCCCCGTACACGACGGGCGCCGCCGCGGCCGCCGCCGCCCCGCCCAGGACGGCCAGCGACGCCGCCAACACGACCAGGGCCACCCGCTGCCGATGCTTCGACACGCTTCGCCCCTCCTTGGACTCTTGATGGACTTACGCGGGCTTATTCGTTTCGCGCCGCCTGCTGGGCCCGGAATTCGAGGAAAGCGGACCGCCACTCCGGGTGCAGCTGGACGAAGCGCACCAAGTCTTCGATGGCCTCGACCGTGCTCTGGCTGACGTGGTGCTCGATGCCTTCCACGTCCCGCTGCACGTCGGCTTCCTTGACCCCCAGAAGCCGCAGGAATTCGGCCAGCAGCGCGTGGCGCTCCTTGATGCGGCGCCCCAGCTCCAGCCCTTTGGGCGTCAGCGTGAGGCCGCGGTACTTTTCATAGATCAAGTACTGCTGCGTGTCGAGCCGCTGCACCATGCGCGTCACCGACGAGGGCTGCACGTCCAGCGAAGACGCGATGTCGCTGACGCGGGCGTATCCCTTTTCCTCGACGAGCTCGTAGATGCGTTCGAGATAGTCTTCAATGCTCGGCGTGGGCATCGCGTTCGCTCACCTTTCTGTCGGCCGCGTCTCGGCTCTTTCATCCTAACAGACATCGCTTTTGGGGGCAAGGCGCAGGCTCCGGGCGGGGCGCTTGGGTCCGTTCTTCCCTAAGGCGGGCGCTGAGGCGGCATTGACAGCGCCGCGGCGGGATGATAGCATGGGAGCCGGACGGGACAACGGCATAAGCGGCATTTCCGCCCTTATCGAGAGCGGTGGAGGGACAGGCCCGATGAAACCCGGCAACCGGCGTCCGGGGGAGGGACGCGCGGTGCCAAGTCCTGCAGGATCCGTTCCTGGGAGATGAGCGGCGAAGCACGGTGCGGCTTCTTCCCTCAGCGGGCGGAAGCTCTTTTTTTTGAAGAAAGGGGCAGTGGGATTGGCCAGGGTCATGGCCGGGAACGCCGGCGGACGGTATTTGTTCACTTCGGAGTCGGTGACGGAAGGGCACCCCGACAAAGTTTGCGACCAGGTGTCCGACGCGATTTTGGATGAGATTTTGACCTATGACCCGAAGGCGCGGGTCGCGTGCGAGACGGTCGCCACCACGGGCCTGGTCATCGTCGTAGGCGAAATTACGACCAGGCATCCCGTCGACATTCAAAAAGTGGTGCGCGACACGATCCGCGAGATCGGGTACACGCGGGCCAAGTACGGGTTCGACGCGGACACGTGCGGCGTGCTGGTGGCGCTCGACAAGCAGTCGCCGGATATCGCCCAGGGCGTGGGGCACGAAGACGACGAGAACTGGTCGATTGAGAAGCTCGGCGCGGGCGACCAGGGCATGGTGTTCGGCTACGCGGTGGACGAAACGCCCGAGCTGATGCCGCTTCCCATCTCCCTGGCGCACCGGCTGGCGAAACGGCTGGCCGAGGTGCGGAAGAACAAGACGTTGCCGTACCTGCGGCCCGACGGCAAGACGCAGGTGACGGTGGAGTACGAAAACGGCCGGCCCGTGCGCGTCGATACCATCGTGGTTTCCACGCAGCATCAGGGGGACGTGCCGCAGGAGCAGATCCGGGCCGACGTCATCGAGCACGTGATCCGGCCGGTCGTTCCGCCCGAGCTGCTGGACCGCACCCGCTTTATCATCAACCCGACGGGGCGGTTTGTCATCGGCGGCCCGCAGGGCGACTCCGGCCTGACCGGCCGCAAGATCATCGTCGACACGTACGGCGGCGCGGCGCGTCACGGCGGCGGCGCGTTCAGCGGCAAGGATCCGACGAAGGTGGACCGCTCCGGCGCGTACGCGGCCCGCTACGTGGCGAAGAACATCGTCGCCGCGGGGCTGGCGCGACGCGTTGAACTGCAGGTGGCGTACGCCATCGGGGTGCCCGAGCCGGTGTCGCTGGCCGTAGAGACGTTCGGCACGGGCGTCATTCCCGACGAGGCCATCGCGCAGCTGGTCCGCGAGCACTTCGACCTGCGGCCGGGCGCCATCATCCGCGACATGAACCTGCGCCGTCCGATCTACAAGCCCACGGCCGCGTACGGCCATTTCGGCCGCACCGACCTGGACTTGCCGTGGGAGCGGACGGACAAGGCGGAGATTTTGCGCGAAGCGGCCAAGCGGCTGTAAGACCGGAAGGCTGGGCGTCCCGGCGATCCGCGTGCGCGGGTCGCCGGGACGACGCGTCGAAAAAGGGGGAAACCCGTTGACCATCGGGGACTGCAAAGACCGTTCGCTCGCGGCGCTGGGCCGGCGGCGCATCGAGTGGGC
>PKQS01000014.1 GCA_017577945.1 Bacillota bacterium | reverse complement strand
CACGCGGGCGCGGTGATGCAAGTCGTTGCGACTGCCAAACAGCCGTGCCGTTGCGAGTTATGCGCGCTGTGGTTTCCCGGATGGAAGGTACCCGTGGGGGTGATTATAACTTTCCCGTGGCCGATAGGGTGCCTGTCGAGGAAAGCGAACATGCGCCCAGGCACGACGGAGGTCATCGCGTTTGCGAGAACAAGGAGAGCGGCGTGGGAACGCATATGCTATTCCTTGACTGCATTTCTTGCCGGCTGTAACGGCCGCGGTAGGTGCCTGGCGTCGGAGGGGTCGCACATGGATGGACTGACAAGCGCACCGAGCGAGAGCGTAGAGACACGGCTTTGGCGCGTCTATGGGCGAGTGCAAGGGGTGGGTTTTCGCGCGTTCGTGAGGCGTCGGGCGCTAGAGCTCGGCATCAGCGGCTACGCCCGCAACATGCCCGATGGCTCCGTGGAAGTGCTGGCCCGGGGGACAGCTTCCGCCTTGGCAGCGCTTTACGAGGATCTAGAACGTGGGCCTCGCTACGCTCTCGTGAGAAACGTGACGGAACTGCCCCCGAGCAAAGCGGCTCCAATACTCGAGCGGGCGCGACTTGGCTCTCGGGATGATTTTGCCGTTTACTAATGACTTCGCAAGGCCGGCCAGGCGCCGCCAAAGAGTGGGGTGGGCTTCCGGCTGAAGGCGCGGCGACACGCCGCGCTTGAAGAGGCGCTCAAGAAATCTTTTGCGCCAGCTGCTCGTCTACTTTGCCGCGCAGGTGCCCCACCTGCAACGTGTACATTTCGTAGTACAGCCCCCGCTTCGCCATCAGCTCATCGTGGGTGCCCATCTCCACGATGCGGCCGCGGTCCAGCGCCACGATAAGGTCCGCTTGGCGCACCATGGACAGTCGGTGTGACGTAATGAGCGTCGTGCGGCCGCGCATAAGGCGCTCCAGCGTCTGCTGAATGATCCATTCCGACTCGGGCTCCACGGCGGATGTGGCCTCGTCGAGGATCAGGATGCGAGGATCCGCGAGAAAGGCTCGAGCAATGGCGATGCGCTGGCGCTGCCCGCCCGAGAGCTTGACGCCCCGTTCGCCCACGGGCGTGTCGTATCCTTGAGGAAGCTTTTCGATGAACTCGTGCGCGTTGGCCATGCGCGCCGCCTGGATGACTTCCTCGTCGGTAGCGTGGGGCTTGGCGAAGCGGATGTTGTCGGCCACCGTGCCGCTGAACAGAATGGTCTCTTGCAGCACCATGGCCATGTGGCGTCGCAGCGAGCGCTGCTGGACCGTGCGCACGTCGCGGCCGTCGATGCGCACGACGCCTTCCTGCGGGTCGAAAAACCGGGGCACGAGATGCAGCAAGGTCGTCTTCCCCGCGCCGCTGGCCCCCACAAACGCGACGGTGGACCCGGCCGGAATCTTCAGCGACACGTTCCGCAGCACCACATCGTCACCGTAGGCAAACGTCACGTTGTCGAATTCGATTTCGCCCCGCACGTCTTTGAGCTCTACCGCGCCGGGCGGATCCTTGATGGCTTCCTCCGTATCCAGCAGCTCGAAGACGCGGCTGCCCGCCGCCACCGCGCGCTGCAGCAGCTCATTGACCGTCGCCAGCGTGTCGATGGGGCTGTACAGCTGCCACCAGTAGCCCCGGTACGCGACCAGGCCGCCGATGGTGAACATACCCCGCACAACGAACCAGGCGCCCAGTCCAACCATGACGACGCTGCTCAGGAACCCCACGAACTGCGCGCCGGGCAAGAAAATGGTGCGCGCGTTGACCGCCCGGTCCTGCTCAGCCAAGTACTGCTGGTTGCTCGCGCGGAAACGCTCCATCGCCTCCGGTTCCCGGGCAAACGCCTTGATGACGAGCTGCCCGGCCAAATTCTCCTGCAGCAGCGCGGTTACGTCGCCTAGCCGGTCCCGCACCCGCCGGTACAAGGCTTTCACCCGGTCATTGAAGATGCGAACCAGGAAAAAGACGACGGTGAGAGGGAGGAGTGTGGCCGCGCCCACCACGGGCTGGATAGACAAGATGGCGGCGACCACGACGGTGAAGCGCAGGAAGGCGCTGAGCACCTGGTCGATGCCTTGAATAATGGCTTGCTGCATGGCGTCGATGTCGTTCATGGCCCGGGAAAGCAAGTCGCCGGTGCGGTTGTTGTGATAAAACGACACCGACTGGCGCTGCAGCTTTTCGTACACGGCCAGGCGCAAATCGACGACAAAGCGCTGGCCCACTTTTTCGAGCATGTTGCGGTGCAGCGCGGACAGCGCGGTGCCCAGCAGGTGGACGCCTACCATCACGCCCAGCGCCGGCAGCAGCAGGTGCACCTGGCCGTTGAGCACCACTTCGTCAGTGATGAACATCCAGACCAGCGGGTGGAAGAGCGTGAGCGGGTTGGCCAGCACGAGCGCGCCCAGGCCGACGGCGAGCTGCTTGCGATACGGCTTGAGATAAGGAAGAATGCGCCGGAAGACGTGCAACCCTCGACCCCCCGACTCGTCACGCCTTTACTCGCTTATTCGCCGTACGGAATCCAGATGTTCTTGATCTGCGTCGCGTGCCACAGGAATTCCCGGCCGGCGCCTTGCCGGGCGTCGAGCCAATCGCGGCCGCGACCGTAGTCGACCCAGGTGCGCTTCAGATTGCCCGCCGAGGCCCGCTCCACCATGGCGCTGCCTTGGGCGCCGCCGAAGTACCAGACGGCATCTACGTCGTCGTGCTCGGCCAGCACTTTCATGAGCCGGTCCCGGACGCCGGTGACGATGTTGATGACGCCGCCGGGCAGGTCGGAGGTGTCGAAGACTTGGTACATGTCCGCGGCGCACAGCGGATACCGCTCCGACGGCACGACGACGACGGCGTTGCCGGCGGCCACGGCGGGGGCCACCAGGGAGACGAACGCCAGCAGCGGCCGCTCGTCGGGGCAGCCAATGCCGATGACGCCCAAGGGCTCGGGGACGGCCATGGTGAGGTGGCGGGCCAGCGTGTGGTGCACGGCGCCGTCGTACTTGTCGGCCCAGCCGGCGTAGAAGAACCAGCGCTCGATGGACGCGTCGACCTCCGCGTACGCATCGTCCTCCGCCGCGCCCGTCATTTCCGCCAGGCGGCGGGCGAACTCGTCGCGGCGCAGTGACATGTTTTCGGCGATGTAGTACAGCACTTGCGCCCGCTGGTGACCAGACAGATTGCGCCAGCCGGAAGCCTTGCGCGCCGCCTGGACAGCGTTGTGGATGTCCTCGGGACCGCCGTCGCCCACTTCGCCCACGAACCGGCCCCCTGCGGCGTAGACGCGGCGGGTGTAGCCGCTTGCGGGCCGCACTTGCTTGCCGCCGATGTAAAGCTTGGGCGAGCGGTCGATCATCTGGCCCGCGTCGAAGCCCGAAACGCCGAACTCGTCTTGGGCGCCGGAGGTTGTCGCTGGTGCCCCGGCGCCGTCCGCATCCCCGGCCGCAAGGTCCTTCGTTGCGGCTGAGCCGGCCGAAGCGCCGTCTCCGGTCGACGCGGGCTTGCTTTGCCACGCCGGCCGCAAATATTCGTACAGCCCCTCCCGGCCGCCCACGCGCCCGTAGCCGCTCTCCTTATACCCCCCGACGCCCGCCGCGGCGTCAAACAAGTTCGCCCCGTTGACCCAGACGACGCCCGCCTTGACCTGGAACGCCACGTCCAGCGCCAGGTTGATGTTCTCCGTCCAGATGCTAGCCGCCAAGCCGTAAGGGGTGTTGTTGGCCAGCTCCACCGCTTCGGCGGGCGTGCGGAACGTTATGCTGACGAGCACGGGCCCGAAAATTTCCACCTGCGCGACCGTGGAGGACGGCGCCACGTCGGTCAGCAGGGTGGGCGGATAGAAGCAGCCTTGGGCGGGCTTTTCCCACGCGGGCTGCCACATGGTCGCGCCTTCTTCGACGCCTTTCCGGACGAGCTGTTCGATGCGCTCCAGCTGTTCGGGCGAGACGATGGCGCCGATGTCGACGTTCTTGTCCAGCGGATCGCCCACTCGCAGCGTCTCCATGCGGCGCAGCAGCTTTTCGATGAAGGTGGAGGCGACGGATTCCTGCACCAGCAGCCGCGACCCGGCGCAGCCCGCCTGGCCCTGGTTGAGCCAGATGGAGTCGACGACGCCTTCCACCGCGCTGTCCAGGTCCGCGTCCTCAAACACGATGAAAGGCGACTTGCCGCCCAGCTCCAGCGTCAGGTGCTTGCCCGAGCCGGCCGTCTTTTCCCTAATGAGCCGGCCTGCTTCCGCCGAACCGGTGAAGGCGATCTTGTCGATGCCGGGGTGCTGGACGATAAGCTCGCCCACCCGCTCGTCGCCGGTCACGATATTGACGACGCCGGGCGGAAGGCCGATATGCCGGCATATTTCCGCAAAGGCCAGCGCGGTGAGGGAGGTGTTCTTGGACGGCTTCAGCACCACCGTATTGCCCGCCGCCAGCGCGGGCGCCACGTGCGCCGCCAGCGTGAGCAGCGGGAAGTTCCACGGCACGATTTGGCCGGCGACGCCCACGGGTTCGTAGTCCGGGAATTCGCTTTCCAGCAGCTGTGCCCACCCGGCGTGATGGGAAAAGTGCCGGGCGGCCAGCGGGATGTCGATGTCGCGGCTTTCCCGCAGCGGCTTGCCGTTGTCCAGCGTCTCCAGGACCGCCAGGAACCGCGCGTGCTTTTGCACTTGCCGGGCGAGAGCGTACAGGTAGCGGGCGCGCCGGTGCCCGGGCAGGGCGGCCCAGTCCTTGAACGCGGCGCGCGCGGCCGCGACGGCGTCGTCCACGTCCTGCGGACGCGCTTGGACGAGGGTGGCCAGCACCTCGCCGGTCGCGGGATTTACGGTCGGAAACGTCTCGGCGCCGGCCGGGCGGCGCCACTGGCCGCCGATGAAAAGGCCCAGCTTGTCTTTGCGCTCGGCCAGCCATTGCCGCACGGCGTCGGCGGACTCCGGATTCGGCCCGTACTCCATCGTTTCCATAATACGAGTGATGCTCATCGCCCTCGCCTCGATTCCGTCGTGTCGTTAGCCCAGCGGCTGGCGGTGCGGCGCGGCGTAGCGGCCGGTCACATACTGCTCCAGCTGGAGCTCGATGTCGGTCAGCAGGCCGCTGGCGCCGAAACGGAACAGGCCGGGCTGCAGCCAGTCGTTGCCCAGCTCTTCCTTCACCAGCGCCATCCACGCCAGCGCGTCCTTCGCCCGGCGAATTCCTCCGGCGGGCTTAAAGCCCACGACGTAGCCGGTGCGTTCCATGTACGCGCGCAGCGCCCGCACCATGACCAGCCCGATGGCCAGCGTCGCGTTGACGGCTTCTTTGCCCGTGGACGTCTTGATGAAATCCGCGCCGGCCATCATGCAGACCAGGCTCGCACGCGCCACGTTGCGCAGCGTGCCCAGCTCGCCCGCGGCGATGATGGCTTTGAGATGGGCGCTGCCGCACGCCTCCTTGAAGGCGCTCACTTCGTCGTACAGCGCTTGCCAGTTGCCCGTCAGCACGTGCTGGCGGGAGATGACGATGTCGATTTCCTTCGCGCCGGCGCTGACCGACGCTTCGATTTCGGCGATACGCTGGGGGAGAGGGTTGAGCCCGGCGGGAAAGCCGGCGGACACGGCGGCGACATTGATGCCCGTGCCTTCCAGCGCTTCGACGGCAACAGGCACGAACTCGTGCCAGGTGCAGACCGCGGCTGTGGTCAGCCGGCGGTCTCCGACGCCCAGGGCGTCCAGGATGTCCTGGCGTACCGGCTGGCGGGCTTTCGCGCACAGGCGCCGCACCCGGCCGGGCGTGTCGTCGCCGTTCAGCGTCGTCAGGTCAATCAGCTCGACGGCGCGCAGCAGCCACGCCGCTTGCCATTCTTTCCTGACGCCGCGGCGCGCCGGGAGCGTGGCGACGCGGCGCTCCACGGCGCTGCGGTTGACCCGCACGTCGGCGATCCAGTCCAGGTCCAGCGGGATGCCGGGGTTGTGCGGGCGCTTGGCGCTGGTGGGAAGTTGGTCGCCCGCGGCCCGCGGCGTCTCGAGTTGTTGCACGTCGCGCTCTTCCATGGCGAATACCTCCCGGCCAGGGCGGACGCTGGGCCGGCGCGTCTGACCTCCCGGCCGCGCACCGGCGGGATCGAGCGGCGGAGTCGAGTCGTGGCCGCCCCGGCCGCTGTGTGAAATTTCCCCCGTTTGGAGGCGGGATCCTGCCCGCGCTCTGCGTCATGCATTTTCCCCAAGGGCGGTGTAGAATGAACGCGGAATGGCCGGGGGGCGGCCGTGCGGGTTCTCTTGGCGCAGGCGTATGGCGACTTCTTCACGGCGACCTCTTCACGATGGGAACGGGGCGGTGATGGCTCGGTGGCGACGGCGGCTCGGCCGGAGCGCATTCACGTGCTGGACGTGGTGCGCGGAGCGGCGGTGTTCGGAATTTTGGTGGTCAACATGGGCTTTTTCAGCACGCCGCTGGAGGCGCTGGAATGGCGGCTGTCGCTGTGGCCTCAATGGTGGAACCGGCTGGCTGACGCGCTGATTGACATCGTTTTTTCCGGCAAGTTCTTGTCCATTTTCGCTTTCTTGTTTGGCTACGGTATGGTGCTCATGCAAGAGCGGGTCGAGGCTCGGGGACAGCCCTTCGTGCCGGTGTACTTGCGCCGGCTCGCGTCGCTGGCGCTGTTCGGTCTCATCCACGGGCTGTTCATCTGGTTCGGCGATATTTTGTTCCATTACGCCGTGGTGGGCGTTCTGCTGTTGGCCCTGCGCCGGCTGGAGCCGCGGGCGATGCTGACTTGGGCCGTCGTCTTGCTGTCGCTGCTGCCGTCGCTGCTGCTCCTGGCGGAGCTGGCCGGCGCCGCGCCGCAGCCCGTGCCGGAGGACGTCCTGCGCGCCCGCGTGGAGGCCATCGCGGCGGTGTACGCCACGGGAACGTACGCGGAGATACAACCGCTGCGGGTGCAAGAGTGGCGGGAGTCGGTGGCGAACCACGTGACGTTCTACTCCCACATCTTGGGCCTGTTCTTGCTGGGGGCTTATTTCGCCAAGCGACGGCTGCTCCATGACGTGGCGGCGGCGCGAGACGAGTGGTGGCGGATCGCGAAGTGGACGGGTGCAGGGGCCGCGGCGCTGACGGTCATCTGGTTTGTGATGCCGGACTTCGCGTACGTGGCGGGCGGTCCGGTCATTGGGCTCTTCTACGTGTCGGTGTTGGCCTTGTTGATGACGAATCCCGCGTGGCAGCGGCGGCTGATGCCGCTGGCGTACGTGGGGCGGATGGCGTTTACCAATTATATTGCCCAGTCGGTCACCTGCACCCTGATCTTTTACGGGTACGGGCTGGGGCTGTACGGGAAAGTCGGGCCGCTCGGCACGACGCTGCTGGCGGCGGCGATTTTCGCGCTGCAAGTGGCGGCGAGCCGGGCGTGGCTGGCCCGGCATTCCATGGGGCCGTTGGAACGGGTGTGGCGGCTGCTGACCTACGGGCCGGCGGTGGCGCGGTCGTAGGGTGGTGCCGCCGCTTCTTTTTTGGTAACCTGTCAGAGGTGCCGCGCGTCAAAGAGGCCGCGAAGGTCGGGCGCTGCGTCTTCGGACGGGTTATCCGATCGAGGAGGAACTGACGTTGAAGCCGGTCTTTATCGGAATCGCAGGCGGAACTGGTTCGGGCAAGACCACGGTGGCGCGGGCCATCGTGGAGCGGGTGCCGCGGGCGACGGTGGCGGTCATCGAGCAGGACTCATATTACAAGGACCAACGGGACATTCCGCTGGAGGAGCGCCTGAAGGTCAACTACGACCATCCCAGCGCCTTTGACACGCCGCTCCTGGTGGAGCACCTGAAGAAGCTGGCGGCGGGACAGCCCATCGACAAGCCGGTGTACAATTACACGCTGCACACGCGCGAGGACTACACCGAGCGCGTCGAGCCGCGGGACATCATTATCGTGGAAGGTCTGCTGGTCCTGTGGGAGTCGTCCATTCGGGAGCTGCTGGACATTAAGCTGTTCGTCGACTGCGACGCAGACGTGCGGGTGCTGCGGCGCCTGGAGCGGGACATCCGCGAGCGGGGCCGTACGCTGGAGTCGGTGATCCGGCAATACCTCACGTCGGTGCGGCCCATGCACCTTGAGTTCGTCGAGCCGTCCAAGCGGTACGCGGACGTCATTATTCCCGAGGGCGGCCACAACGAAGTAGCCATCGACATGATCGCGACCAAGGTGGCCTCGCTGCTGCGGGCTAGGCAGTAGGGATCCGGGATTGTGCGGCGCACGGCGGTGGGGGCGTAGCCGCGCCGCCTGCGCACCCGGCCGGCCCGAGATCGGGGCACGGCGGGGTATGGGCACGGCGAGGGTGGGAAAAGGTCAGCGAAAGAGCTGCGGAAATGCGGCGCGGGCGGCTTCGTCCAAGGCGGACAAGGTCTCTGCGACGTTAAGGCGAGGCCGCTGCAGCGAGAGATGCGGCACGATGAGGTTCAGTTCGTCGATGCGGCGGTTCAGCTCGCGGATGCGTTGCTCCAAGTCGGCGCGGAAGCGATCGTGCCGGGCGCGGATGAACTCGAGCGTTTGGGCCAGCGCCCCGTCGTCCCCGGCCGCCAGCTCGTCGGCCAGCCGGCGGCGCTGCTCGGCGAGCCAGGCGATGTGGGCGCCTTGGGACTGTTTCAGCTCTTCCCGGGACGTGCGGATGGCTTTGTCGAGTTCGATCCACTCAGGCGCCATGTTGGCGTTGGCCAGCACCTTGTAGGCGAGGCGCAGTTCCGGAGGCACGAAGGGATTTTCTTCAAGCTGCAGCGGCTTGCCTTTCCCGGGCAGGTTGTCGAACGCGCCTGCCTGCATGGCCGCTTGGATGCGTTCCTCCACCAGATTGCGCAGGGCTCGCTCTCGCGCTTCGATTTCTTCCTCCAACGTCATGAACCGCGACGCCTCCGGGTGCCCGGGCACCGGCCCGGGCGCCGGGCGGCGGGCTCGCTTGTCCGCGTCCGACCAGACCATGCAGGCGAGTACTCCTTCGCGGGGCGGAAGCCCGCTGCGAGTCGTCAACACTAGTGTACTTCATTCCAAACCTGCCGGAACAGGTTGGCCCGCGGCAAGACCGGACCGGGCACGGAGCGCTGCGCGGCGAGAGGAAGGACGGGCGGCGGGGCCCGGCGAATGGTGCGTGGCGCAGGGAGGGGTTGCCATGCGCGTGTCGCCGGGATTGGAGCGCGTGCTGGCCGCGCTGCGGGAGAAGGGCGTCGACACGCAGGTTTTGGAGTTTCCGCAGGGGACCCGCACTGCGCAGGAGGCGGCGGTGGCGGTCGGGACCAGCGTTGGGCAGATCGTCAAGAGCCTGGTTTTTGTGGCCGGGGAGGAGCCGGTCCTGGTGCTGGTCTCGGGCGCGCACCTGGCAGATGTGCGGAAACTGGAGCGGGAATTCGGCGCGCCGGTGCGGCGGGCCGACGCGGAGACGGTGCGGGAGGCGACCGGGTTCGCCATCGGCGGGGTGGCGCCCGTCGGTCATCTTCGCCCGCTGCGGACGCTGATCGACGAGAATCTGCTTAAATACGACGTGGTGTACGCGGCGGCGGGAACACCGTACGCCATATTTCCCATCGCGCCGGCCGAGCTGGTGCGCATCACGGGCGGCCGGGTGGCGGATGTCGTCGTCGACGGCTAATGCAGGCGTGAAGCGGCAACTAGTAAAGGCGTGAAGCGGCGACGACGTCGCGATCCACCGCGTCGATGGCGGCGAGCGCGTTGGCGCGCACTCGCGCCAGCACGCCGGCCGCGGCGGCCGAGGGCTCGGCCATGCGCAAGGCGGTGCTGGCGGCGTTCGCGATTTGACGCAGGAAGTCCACCACTTGGCGGCAGAGCGCGATGAAGTCGCCCGGCTCCAGCGGGTAACCTCGCAACAGCTGTTCCAGGTTTTCGCCGGAGTAGAAGCGGCCGGAGCCGGCTGGGTCCGGGCCGCGTGCGCCCGGGCCTTTGCCGAAAGCGGCGGGCGCGCCACGGCCTGCGGACGGGCGGTCGGGCCACGAAGCGCTCGCCGCCCAGCGGGTCAGCAGTGGAGCGACGCGGCTTTCGACGCTCAGCGCCGGGCGCGCCTTCGGCCCTGTGCAGCGTGCGATCCGGTCCGCGGCCAGCTGCACCGCGCCCATCCAGTTGGGCGCCGCCGGCGGCATGGAGGCGTCTTGCGGGCGCGGCTCCCACACCATGGCCGCCGCCCAGCCCGCCAGCTCCGCGGGCGACAGCAGCGCCAGCGTCTCGTCGAAAGCCAGCTCGGTCGTGAGAAGCTCCTTGATCCAGATGCGGCGGCAAAACGCCCCCTTCGCCGTTAGCACCGCCTCTTCGTCCACATAACCCAGGCGCCGCAAGTGTGTGGTCTTCTCGTCGAATTCGGCCTCCAGCCGCGCCACGGCCGCGTCCCGGTCCTCGCTTTGCCGGACGAACAGCGCCTTGCCCAGCCAGCTCCGCACGTCCTTGGCCCACGGAGTCCGCTTCCGAGGACCGTCGTTGCGCCCGTGCGAATGAGCCTCGCCGGCGTCTTCCGAGGAGGCCGGCAACATGCCCAATTCGGGTGCCGGTTGGGAAGCCGGGCGGGACGCGAACTTGGCCAGGAGATTGAGCACGGTCGTGTACGACAGCGCGAGGCGGCTGGTGATGGGCTCCAGCTGCGCCTTCTCCCAGTCGCGCCAGCCGGCGGCGGCCATTCGCTGCGCGTCGGCCAGGATGAGCACCGTGCCCGCCTCGTCCAATCCCCGGCGCCCGGCGCGGCCAGCCATCTGCAGAAACTCTTGCTGCGTCAGCAGCCGGAAGCGGTTGCCGTCGAACTTGACGACGTCGTCGAAGCAGACGGTGCGCACCGGCATGTTGACGCCGACCGCGAACGTTTCCGTGGCGTAGACAACCCGCAAGATGCGCCGCTCCAGCAAATGCTCCACGATGTGCTTGACGATGGGCACAAGTCCGGCGTGGTGCACGCCGATGCCCTTGAGCCACATCTGTTGCATGGCCTCCAGGCCGGGTACGTCGCGAGGCCGCAGCCCCGCTTGGACCAGTACGTGCCGGACGGTGACGTGCACCGCCTCCTGTTCGTGCGGCCGCAGGAAGCTGCGCCGCCGGGCCAGCTCGCGCGCCATCTGCTCGCAGGTGCGGCGGCTGAAGGCGAAATAGATGCAGGGGAAAAGGCGCTCGCGGCTGATGTAGCGGATGACGTCCAGGTGCCGGGCAGGATCGGCGGCTGCGTCCGGCGGGCGGGCGGCGCGGCTTGCGCGACGGGGAGCCCCCGGTGACCCTTTCGTGCCCGGCGCGCTTCGGCTCGGCGCACCGGAAAGCCACGGGCCGACCTCGAGCAGGTCGGCATCCGCAACCCCGGCGCTCAGCGCGTCCTCGGCCAGCGTCTCCGCTTTCAAGTCCCCGCCCGTGAGCCGCTCCCACGCTTCGCGGTACGTCAGCGCGCGCCCGTCGGGCGTGAAATACCGGTGCCGCAGCGGTACCGCCCGCTCCGTATGCACGACGGTGGCCACCGGCTCGCCCGTGACCTCCTGCAGCCACGCGGCCAGTTCGCACACGTTCGGCACAGTGGCCGACAGGCCCAGCACGCGCACGCCGGGGGGCAGCAGCATGATGGCTTCTTCCCACACGGTGCCCCGCTCCGGGTGGCTGATGTAGTGGATCTCGTCGAAGATGACCCAGTGGGCTTCCAGCCGCCGGTCTTCCGCCAGCAGCATGTTGCGCAGCACTTCCGTCGTCATCACCAGCAGCGGGGCGTCGGGGTTTTCCGTCACATCCCCCGTCATGATGCCCGTATTGGCGCTCCCGAAGGCGGCCCGGAAATCCCGGAACTTTTGATTCACCAGCGCCTTGATGGGCGCGGTGTACACGACGCGGCGGCCCCGTCTCAGCGCGTCGTCGGCCAAGTAATCCGCGATGAGCGTCTTGCCCGTGCCCGTCGGCGCGCTGACCAGCGTCGTCATCTCCTGCTGGAGCGCGATGATGGCCTGGACCTGGAACTCGTCCAACGTGTGGCCCCGGAACGAAAACGGCGCCACGACCCGCCGGGATTGCCCCTGCCGTGGGCGCGGCCGCTCCGTCGTCATCCCGTTCAGCTCCTCCCGAGCGCGGCTTGGCGCAGCGCCTCGCTTCTAGCTTGCCGCACTGGCGTGTTTCGCCAAATCCGCGGCGCCTCCTGGCCTTGCCGAGTGTTTTATCCTGCCTTAAGGCGAGAAACTCAATGATCTTTACCAAGACCATTGAATATGTCAAAGTCCTTGTTGACAGATGTGATGCTGTGACTTATGATAGAGCCAACTGCGACAAGAGTTCGAAAAGTAAGGGAGGCGAACGGCATGGAGGCGGCCGTGGCGGCGGTGGACTTGCGCAAGCATTTCCGGCGGCGGCAAGTAGGCAAGAATCCGCTGGCGCGCTGGTTCTGGCGGCGGGGGAGCCGCAAGGCCGAAGCGGCGGCCGAAAACCACGGGACGGGCGGCGAGGCGCGCGAGGACCTCATCGTGGCGGTGGACGGCGTCAGCTTCGAGGTGAAGCCCGGGGAAATTTTCGGGCTGCTGGGCCCCAACGGGGCGGGCAAGACGACCACCATTCGCATGCTGGCGACGCTGCTCGAGCCCTCGGCGGGACACGCCTATATCTGCGGCTACGACGTGACGCGCCAGCCTGCCGAAGCGCGCAAGCGGCTGGGTGCCGTGCTGGCCGGCGACCGCAGCTTGTATTGGAAACTGTCGGGCCGGGAGAACCTGGAGTTTTTCGCCACGCTCTATCACGTCCCGCGACATCGCATCAAAAAGCGCGTGGACGAGCTGCTGGAGCGCATGCAGCTGGCGGATCGCGCGGACGAGCTCGTGGAGCGCTACTCGACGGGCATGAAGCAGCGGCTGTCCCTGGCCCGGGCGCTCTTGGCGGACCCGCCCGTGTTGCTGCTGGACGAGCCTACCTTGGGCCTGGACCCGCAGTCGGCCCGCAACTTGCGGGAGCTGGTGCTGGAGCTGAAGCGGGAAGGCCGCGCCATCTTGCTGACGACCCACTACATGGAGGAGGCCGACTTCCTCAGCGACCGCATCGCCATCATCGACCACGGCAAGATCATCGCTCTTGACACCCCGGAAGGGCTTAAGAACCGCCTGGCGGCCGACCGCATCTACCGCTTGGAAGTGGCCGGGCTCAACGGCAGCGTCGACCAGCTGGCCGCGCGCGTGCCCGGCATGAAGGTGCTCGAGCAAAAGCGCAACGAGGGGTCGGGCTCGACGCACTTGACCTTCACGCTGGCCGAGGGCCAGGCGGGACCGGAGGCGCTGTGGCAAGCCATCGCGGGCAACGGCCTCAGCGTGCTCAATTACAGCGTGAAGGAGCCGACGCTGGAAGACGTGTTCATCGCGCTGACGGGGCGCGGGCTGCGCGACTGAGAGGAAGGAGGAAGCGTCGTGATGCAGCATCTTCGCACGGCGGCGGCGGTGCTGCGCAAAGATTGGATCGTCATGCGGCGCTACCCGACCTGGGTCGTGGCCGTGCTGGTGTGGCCCGCGCTGTTTCCGGCCATGTACATCTTCTCGGCGCGGGCGCTGTCCGGGCCCGACGGCCAGGCCGTGGCGGCGTTCCGCAGCGTGGCGGGCACCGACGACTACGTGGGCTTCTTGCTGTTCGGCACGACTCTTTGGATGATCTTGAACATGGCGCTTTGGGGCTTGGGCACCCACTTGCGGACGGAGCAAGTTCGCGGCACCCTGGAGGCTACGTGGACCACGCCCGCGTCGCGCCTGGCCATGCTCTTCGGCGCGGCCGCCTGGCAGCTGATGCTGTCGTTGTGCTTCCTCGCGGGAACGCTGGTCGTGGTCGATGTCGTCTATGATTTCGAGCTGCGGGGCAATCCCTTCACGCTGCTGGGGCTCATGGCCTTGTCGCTGGTGCCCGTCATCGGGCTGGGGATGTTGTTTGCGAGCCTGGTGCTGTGGCTGAAGGAAATCAACTCGCTGGTATTTCTCGTGCGGGGCATCTTCATGGTCTTCGCGGGCATGACCTACCCCGTCGAGGTGCTGCCGCCGTGGATGCAGGCCATCGCGGAGTGGCTGCCGTTGACGCACGCGATTCGCGCCATGCGGCTCGTGGGCTTGGTCGGGCTGGGCTGGCGCGACGTGCAGTATGAAGTGACGATGCTGGCCTTCTTCAGCGTCGTGTTCCTGGCGCTGGGAATTGCGGCGTTTCGCATGGTGGAGCGGCGCAGCCAGCGGGAAGGCACGCTGGCGCATTACTGATGCCGCCACATGTCGCCGGCGGCGCGGCGGACGTGCGGGAGGACGAACGCCGCAGGCGCCGGGGGGAGAAGCGCCGTCGGAGGAGGGTATACGGTGCGGGCGCAAGAGTGGCATGTGTTGTGGGCTGTCATGCGCAAGGAATGGCGGGTGTTTTTGCGCTACCCGCTGAACGCGGTGATGCGCATCGTAGAGCCCGTCATGTGGCTGGTGCCCGTGTACTTTATGGGCATGAGCTTTTCGCAGGACGGGCGGGCGCTGGGCTTTGAGGCGTTCACCGGCACGGGCGACTTCCTGGCCTTCATCTTGCTGGGCAGCGTCGTCAGCAGCTACGTCAGCGCCGTGCTGTGGGGCATCGGTTTTTCTTTGAAGCAAGAGATGGAACAGGGGACGCTGGAGAGCCTCTGGCTGACGCCCAACTCGCGGCTGTGGCTGCTCATCGGGCGCAGCACCATCAGCGTGCTGATTACGGGCCTGAATACGCTGGGCGTGCTGCTGGTCGCGTACTGGCTGTTCGGCTATGAGATCACAGGGTCCATCGCCGCCGCGCTGGTAATTCTGGTGCCCATGGTTATCGGCCTGTACGGCTTCGGCATCGCCTACGCCGGCATCGTGCTGTACCTACGGGAGGCGAATTTCCTGTCCGACATGGGCGGCTATGTACTGGACCTCGTGTCCGGCGTCAACTTCCCGGTGAAGGCGCTGCCGAGGGCGCTGATGATCGTGGGCTTGGCGCTGCCGATGACGTACGCCATCGACGCCATGCGGGCCCTGCTCATCGGCTCGACGCCGCTCGTCCCCGTGGCGGTGTCGTTCGCCGTCGTGGCCGTGTCGATGATCGTGTTCGTGGTGCTGGGACGGGTCGTCTTCGACCGGATCGAGCGGAGAGTGCGGATGCTCGGCACGCTCGCCACCCACTGAACCCGGGGCGCGCCGGGCATCCGCCGCCGGCTGGTCAGTCTTTGTACGGATCGTACTCGTCGGGGCTCGCCATGGCCACGCCGACGGGCTTGAGCACGTGCACCACTTCGATAGTGTCGGCGTGGGCGTCGAGCACTTCCTGCAGCTTGCGGTAAACGGCCGGCGCTTCGTCCGGCCCGCCGCCCCGCAGCTCGATGCCCATGCGCTTCAGCTGCTTTTGCACTTCATCCATGTCGACAAGGCCGCCGACTCGCACCCGCTTGCCGCGCACGCGCTTCCACTTGCCCGCGGCCTGCGTGCGGCTCATGACGCGCCCCGCCCCGTGCATGGCGCTGTAGAGCGCCTTGCGGGACGTCTTGGTGTCCTTGCCGCGGATGACGACGGAAATGTCGCCCATGCTGCCGCCCACGAAGCTCAGCTGCCCGGGCCAGCACGGCGTGGCCCCTTTGCGCACCACGATGAGCTTGCGCCCGCCGTGCTCCTCCTCCCAGGCGAAGTTGTGGTGGTTGTGCACCGTGAACGTAGCCTTCGCGCCCAAAATCTTCAGGACTTCGTCGACGACCACGTCGCGGCCGGCGTAGGCGTACGCGCCCGCCAGCTTCATGGCTTCGTGGTACGCGCGGCCCAGTTCGCTGTCGAGGCGCAGCAGCACCGGCGGCGCGTCCATGGACTCCCCCGGCGGCGGCGCGTCGAAGGGGCGCCCGGCCGCCAGGTTGAGAAAGCCCGTGGCCGTCTTGTACCCGAAGCCCCGGGAGCCGAAGTGCACGGCCACCCACAAGTCGCCGGTGGCGACGTCTTCCATCAGGTTCACGTAATGGTTGCCGCCGCCGACGGTGCCCAGCTGCTGGCGCGCCAGCTCTTTCAGCGCCGCCACGCCGGGATGCACTTTCCAGCGCTCGTCGTCAAAGACGGGGTGGTCGATGGGCCGGGGATTTTTGCGGCCGATGCCGAAGCTGATTTTGTCGTAGATTTCATCCATAAGCGCCGGCAAGTCGGCGCGGATGTCGTCCACCTTCAGGTTGGTGCGCACCGCTTTGTTGCCGCAGCCGATGTCAAAGCCTACGCCGGAGGGCGACGTGAGGCCGTCGTAGGCGACGACGCCGCCGATGGGCATGGAGTAGCCTTTGTGCGCGTCGGCGCACAGCACCGCTCCGGCGGCCTCCTTCGGCGCGGCGCACCGTTTGATTTGCGCCAGCGTGTCCGCGTCCGGCTCGCCGAACACGAACACGCCGTCGATGATCCGAGGCTTTTTCACGCGCGATTCCCTCCCGGCACGATTATTATGGCGGGAACGCCCGGAGCCGGCAAGGGCGCCGAAGGAGTCGGCGGCGCTCTGGCGAACCCGCAAGCGTATGTCCTTCAGGTGCATGAGGTGGAGGGGCGTTGCTGGAGGCGATTACGGAGGCTCTCAACGGCGGCCTGACGGCGGAGAGGCTGATGGGTTTCGCGAAGGTGCTGGGGCAAATCGTCCTCCTTTTCCTCGCCGCTCGGCTGCTGTTGAGCATCGTGTATCGCATCATCGACCATACGCTGGCCAACGAGTCGCGCCGCAGCCTGCTGGGCCGCGACCCGCAGCGGGACAAGACGGTGGCCTCGCTGCTGAAGAGCGTTAGCTTCTATACGGTGTTCTTCATCGCGGGGCTGATGGCGCTGGAGATGCTGGGCGTCAACACGTCGTCGCTGCTGGCGGCGGCCGGGGTGGCGGGGCTGGCCATCGGCATCGGGGCGCAAAACTTGGTCAAAGACGTGGTCAACGGTTTCTTCATCTTGTTTGAAGGACAGTTCCGCGTCGGCGACTACGTAGGCATCAACGACGTGGAAGGCTTCGTGGAGCAAACGGGGTTGCGCACCACGTGGATTCGAACCTGGGGCGGCGAGGTACATATCATCCCCAACGGCGAGGTGCGGAAAGTCATCAATTACATGGGCCCGCAGATGCGGGTCATGTTCGGCGTGCCCATCGCCTTCGAGGAGGACGTGGACAAGGCCATCAGCGTGCTGGAGGAGGCGTTCGCCCGAGCGCGGGCGGACGGCACGCTGGACAAGATCGTGGACGGGCCGAAAGTGCTGGGCGTGTCGAACATCAGCGAGGCCGGTGTGGAGCTGCTCATCTGGGCGCGGTCGGAGCCGCTGCAGCAGTGGGAAATGGGCCGGCGGCTGCGTAAACTGGTGAAGAAGACGTTGGACGAGCACGGCATTAAGCTGGGCTACCCGCGCCGGCACGTGGTGGTCTACGCGCCGGGCGGCGCGGGCGGCGGGTCGCTCAGCGGATAACGACAACGGGAGGATGTCTATGACGCGGAGAAGGCGGTTGTATCGCTCGCGGCACGATCAAATTCTCGGCGGCGTGGCGGCGGGGATGGCCAAGTACTTCGACCTCGACCCGACCATCGTCCGCCTGGCCTGGCTGCTCATCGTCCTGTTTGCCGGCACCGGGCTGCTGCTGTACATTCTCGCGTGGATCATCATTCCCCTCGAGCCTGAGGGCGGCGCGGACGAGACGGCGGCTGCGCAGGACACGGGGAGCTGGAGCGGGCGGGACCGGAGCGTCGAGCGGGACCGCAACGCGCTGGGCTGGCTGCTGATCGCGGTGGGCGCGGCCGTGGTCTTGTTCAACACAGGCGTCTTAAGCTGGCTGTTCAACCCCGCCGTCATGCTGGCGGTGCTGCTTATCGTCATGGGCTTGTTCTTGCTGGGCAAGAAAGATCGGCCGCGGGTGCGGTAACGACGTCGCGCGCCCGTGGCAGACCTTGACGGCGCGGCCGGGTGCGTACCCGCCGCGGGGTCAGCGCAACAATTCTGATTTGAATGCGGGACTGATTGTGTGTAAAATCGAGTCGGTCGGCAAGCAGCGGTTGGGAGGGATGGCGAGTGGCGGCAGCGGGTGAAAGCCGCTGGGCGCGTTGGCTGGGCGTGCTGTGGCTGTCCCGGCGGCAGCTGCAGCAACGCTGGCTGGAAAGCCTCTTGATCGTGCTGGGACTGGCGCTGGGCGTCGGCGTCTTGACCGCCGGCGAGACGTTCGTCCGCTACCAGCAGACGAGGATCACGGAGGCCCTCGCGTCAACCGTTCCCGAGTGGCGCGCCGTCGTCGTCAGGCCGCGCGCGGCGGCGCAGGAGCAGTTTTTCGGGGAGAATGCCGTCCCGGCGGTGCGCATTACGCCCGAGCTCATGGAAGAACCCGCCCAAATCACGCTGGAGGATGTCCTCGTCCTGCGGCGCGAGGTAGCCGGGGTGGCGTACGTCACGCTGGGGTTGGGCGGCATACGCACGGGGTCCGTCGTGAGCGTCGGGAACTCGCCGGCAGCCGACGTGCAATTGAATTTGGAGATGGTGACGCCGGACGAGTTCGCGTTACGCGGCCTGGAGTTCCTGGCCGGAGGGCCGTTTACGTGGGACGACTTCGTCGCCGGGCAGCCCACCCTCGTGCTGGACGCCGACAGCGCGGCGCGCCTGTTCCCCCACATGGCCCCTGAGGACTGGATCGGGCAGACCATCACGGAGGCAAACTTCGGCGCCGGGGCGGATGGCGGCGGCATGGTCTGGCGCGTCGTGGGCATCGCGAAAGCGCCGGAAGACAGCTTGGCGGCAGCCGTGATGAGAAGACCGCAGTCCGGCCCGGAGCTGCTGGGTTTCCAGCCGGCCACGGCGGGCCGCTTCCCGCCCGCGCCGGTGGGCGCGGCGTTGGACCGAGATCGGACGGAAATCACGTTTCAGCAGGTCTACGTGACGCCGCTAGACGAGCGCGGTCTACCCGACCTGATTGCTGAAATCGAAGCGTATTTCGGCCAGAAGTACGGCCCGGGACGGGTCGAGGCGCGCAACCCGCTGGATGAGCGGGCGGAGGCGCTGGGCCAACTGGGGTCCATCGTGACGGCGCTGCTGGTGCTGGCGGGGCTGGGCCTTTTCATCGCTGCCGTCAACGTCCTCAATCTTTTCACCGCGCGCGTACTGCGACGGCAGCGGTTTACCGGTATGAGCATCGCCTTGGGTGCGACGCGGCGGCTGTTGTTTTGGCAGACGGCCAGCGAAGCGCTGCTGCTGGGCGCGGCGGGCAGCGCGCTCGGGCTGTTGCTGGCCGCGGGCCTGGTGGCTGTTTTTCGCGGCGCACTGATGGCGCAGGCGTCGGCAGCGGGTGCTCCGGCGATGGAGATGTACGCGGCGTTTCGGCTGGCGGCGCCCGACGTGCTGGTGGGCTTGGCGGCCGGCATGGGGCTGAGCCTTATCTTCGGCTTGTACCCGGCGTGGCTTGGCTCGCACCAGGACCCCGTGGAAGCGCTGCGGGTGGAGTAGCGGGGGTGATCGGGTGAGCGCGATGTGGATTCGGCTGCGGCGCAACTGGTTCCGGAACTCGCTGGCGGTGCTGCAGGTGGCGTTGGCCATCGCTGCGGTGTCGGCCGCGCTGGTGGACGTAGTGCCGCTGCTGACGGACCGGGATGCGCCCGGAGCCACGACGTATTGGGTCCGCTTCGGCGCGCAAGGCGGCGATTTCACCGTCTGGACGTCGGCCTTTTTTCCGGACGACGTGACGTATTTGCTGGATCACGCGACGGCCGTGGAGGCGGCCAGCGCGTATCAGAACGAGTTTCAGACGGTCGTAATGGTAGACGGCGAACGGTGGCTGGTGCGGGCGAAGGCCAACGTGCATCCCGCGTTTGCGGAGCTGGTGAATTTGGAGCTGACGGCGGGCACGTTTTTCACCGAGCAGGACGCGCTCGACACCGCTCCCCGGGTGGCCGTCATCTCCGAACAGCTGGCGCAGATGTTGTTCGGCACGACGGACGTCGTAGGACGAACCATCAACGTGCGCCCGCGCGAAGAGGCGTTCCTGCTGCGGGGATTCCCTTCGGCGCGGAGTGTGGCGGAGCTGATGGCCCTGCCGGGGGACGACGTGACCATCATCGGCGTCTACAGGGTGCGCGAGCCTCTGCTGATGATGAGCCTCGGGCCCATGGCCGATTTGCTGTTGCCCTTCACCGCCGCTGCGGGGCCGGGTCCGGGCATGCTGCTCTCGGAAATCTTGTATCGCCCGCGGCCGGGGATGGAACGGGAGGCCGAGGAAGAGGTGCGGCGGCTGCTGACGGCTCGCCTGGCGGAGCGGGGCGAGATGGACCGGACCATTGAGGGCATGCGCCCCGAGGTGCTCATCGGTCCGGCCGCCGGGTCTGAACAACTGCGGCAGGCGCGAGCGTCCGGCTCACTGCTCATCGGCGGCCTTGGCCTCGTGGCGCTGATCGTGTCGTCCATCGCCATGTTCACGACGACGCTGGCTAACCTTGCGCCGCGCACGCGCTACATCGGCCTCAGCCGCGCGCTGGGCGCGACCCGGGCCCGCATCGTGCGGGAAGTGGTGACGGAGTCCGCCGTGCTGGCGGGCATCGGCGGGCTTGTCGGCGTCGCGCTGGCGTTTCCGCTGCGCACCACGGTGCTGGCCCCGCTGCTCATATCGGCGGCGCTGGGGCTCGGGAAGCCCGGCTTCGTCGATGTGCTGTTGGCCGGGCTGGCGAGCGTGGCGCTGGCGATGATTGTCGGAGCCTTGGCGGCGCTGTATCCGGCGTGGACCGTAGCGCGCCTGGCGCCGGCCGAGGCTTGGCGGGAGGGAACGTCGTGATGACGGGCACCGGAGCGGGCCCGGCGCCGGAGTCGACCCGGGCCCAGGGCCATCGCTACGACCGGCCCATTTTCGGCGGCGGTTCGCCGGCGTCTGAGGCTCCGGCCCGGCCGGCGCGCCGGCGAAAGCGCCTGGGCCTGCAAGGGCAGCTCCTGCTGTTCATGGTACTGGTGCTGGCCGGTCTGGGTGCGGCGGCTTTGTTCTACCTGCGCCCGTCGGAAGCCGTGTACGTGCTGGACGTATACCAGTACGCAGTGGTCGGGACGCGGGACTTTCGCGATTTGATCGTGACGACGGGCACGGTGACGCCGGAGACGGTGGAGGTGGCGCGGGCGCCGGCGGCGGGGCGGGTGCAGGCGGTTCACGTGGCGGCCGGCGACGACGTGGAAGCGGGCGCCGTCTTGGTGGAGCTGGTGTCGGACACGCTGCTGGAGAACGTCGCCCGGGCCCGCGCCCAGGTGGAAGAGGCCATGCTGGAGCTGGAGCAGGCCCGGCTGAAGGCCGAAAGCGACGTGCTGGCCCGGGAGCAAGCGCTGGCGGAGGCGCAGCGGCGCCTGCGCGAGGCGGAAGAACGGCTGCCTTACACGGAGACGCTTTTTGCTTTCGGCGGCGTGCCGGCCGTGGAGCTGCAGGAAGCGAGGGACGAGGTGGAACGCCAGCGGCGAGAGGTAGACAACGCCGCGCAGGCGCTGCTGCTGGCGCAGCGGCAGGCGGAGCTGGCCGTGCGCCAAGCGGAGCAAAAGGCCAGGAACGCGCAGCGGGAGCTGGAGAGGCTGCTGGAGCAGCTCGATGAGATGACGGTGCGGGCGGAGTCGGCCGGCCGCGTCCTGGAGGTGGCGGTTCGCGAAGGGCAGCGGGTAGAAGCGGGCGCCGAGCTCTTGCGCTACGCGGATGTTACGCGGCAGCGGGTGGAAACGGCGGTGACGCCGGACCAGGCCGCCCGCCTGGAGGTTGGCACGCCGGCGCTCTTGCGCATCGGCGGCCGCACGGTGCCGGCGGTCACGGCGTTCGTCGCGCCGCAGGCCACCGCGGGCAGCAGCGGCAGTTCGGTGCCGGTGACGCTGGCTTTGGAACCGGAGGCGGCGGTTTCGCTGTTGCCCTTCACCGACGTGGCGGTGGAGCTGGAGGTGGGCGTGCGCCGGAATCGCCCCGCCTTGCCGCGCGGGCCGTTTTTCGCCAGCGGCGACACGAGCTTCGTGTACGTCATCTCGGAGGACGGGCGCTGGGCCGAGCGGCGGGACGTGCGCTACGGCGCCGTCGACGGCAACTACGTGGAGATCGTCAGCGGCCTTGAGCCGGGTGAACGCATCATTTACAGCTCCTACACGGCGTTCCGAACGCATTCCGTGATTCGGCTCGTACCCGAGGGAGGGAGACGCGTTGACTAGCCATCGGCAGGCGTTGAACAACGCAGACGCAGTTCGGCAGGCGTCCCGCGACGGCGCACGGGCGCTCATCGAGCTGCGCGCGGTGAGCAAAGTGTACGACCAAATGGCGGAGCCCGTGGTGGCGCTGCGGGACGTCGACTTGCGCATCGCGCAGCGGGAATTCGTGTCCATCATGGGACCGTCAGGCTCCGGCAAGTCGACGCTGCTGCACATCCTCGGCGCGCTGGACCGGCCCAGCAGCGGGCAATACCTGCTGGAAGGCGTCGATTTGACGACGTTAAAAGACGGCGAGCTGGCCCGCATCCGCCGGGAGCACTTCGGGTTCGTCTTTCAGAGCTACAATTTGTTCCCGGAGTTGACGGCGCTGGAGAACGTGGAGGTGCCCATGATCTACGCGGGCGTGGGCGCCCGGGAGCGGCGACGGCGGGCGCGGGAGCTGCTGGAGCAGGTGGGCCTGGGGCACCGGCTCAAGCACCGGCCGGCGGAGCTGTCGGGCGGGGAACAGCAACGGGTGGCCATTGCGCGGGCTTTGGCCAACGGCCCCACGGTGCTGCTGGCCGACGAGCCGACGGGCAACTTGCCGACGGAGCAGGGGCGGCAGGTTATGCAGATGCTGCGGGAACTGAACGAGCAGGGGATGACCGTCGTCGTCGTCACGCACGATCCCGGCGTGGCGGCGTGGGCGGACCGGCTGCTGACGCTGCGGGACGGGCAAATCGTGGGCGACGAGCCGGTGGCGGAAAGCGAAGCGCTGCGGGCGTCGGCGGCGGCGCTGCGGCGCGCGGCGGATTACCTGCCGGGGCAGGGGGGCGCGGAGCATGCGCAGAGCGTGGATGCGGGTTGATGCCAAGCGGGAACGCCGGGCTCGGGTTCGGACGCGGCTTGCCGACGCTTCGGCAGCCTTGGCAGTCGCCAACCGTGTGGCGGCCGCGGCGGTGGTCCTTTTCGCTGCGGCCGGCATGCTTGTCGTGCCGGCTTACGCGCAGGCGGCGGAAAGGAGTGCCGCGCCGGTGTACGAGCTTTCATTGGCCGAGGCCGTTCAGCGGGCGCTGGAGCGGGCGCCGGAGGTGACGCTGGCGCGGCTGGCGGTGACCGAGGCGGAACTGGTTTTGCAGGAGGCGGAACTTGGCGCGCTGGTGGGCCGGCCGCGCAGCGAATACGAAGAAGCGGCGCTGGCGCTGCAGGAGGCGCGGGACGGCTACCTGGACGCGCTGGTCCAGGTGGCGCTGCAGGTAGAGGAAGCGTACTACGGCGTCTTGCGGGCGGCGGAGCTGCTGAGCATCCAGGAAAGCAGCCAGGAGCAGAGCGACCGGCAGTTTGCGCTGGCGAAAGCGCGTTACGAAGCGGGACTGATTGCCCGGCAAGAGTTCCTCGAGGCTGAGGCCAACCACGCGGCGGGGCTGGAGCGGCTGGAGCAGGCGCAGCGGACGTATCGGGAAGCGGTGCGGCGGCTGGCCCTGCTGGTCGGCTTGCCCGAGGATGCGGCCTTGGTGCTGACCGAGGAAATTGCGCTGGAGGAATGGTGGCTGCCGCTGGAGGAAGCGGTGGTCGAGGCGCTGGCGCAGCGAGCGGAGATCGCTCGGGCACAGCGGGCGGTGGCCCGGGCGGAGAGCGCGCTGGCGCAGGCGAGCTCGCCCCACGCGGCGCCGGTGGAACGCGTGCGCGCCGAGCTGCAGCTGGAGCGGGCGCGGGTGCAGTACGAGCAGGCGGTGGCCGCGGTGACGGCCCAGGTGCGGCAGGAGTGGTTCGCGCTCATGGACGCGCAGCGGAACGTGGAGACCACTCGCCGCCAGGAGGAGCTGGCGCTGGGGCGGGCGGAGATCGCTCGCGTGCGCTACGAGGCGGGCACCATCTCGTTACTCGAGCTGCTACAGGCGGAATCGGCCTATGCTCAAGCGCGGCTGAACGCGGCCGCGGCGGTGTGGGACTACAACTTGGCCAAGGCGCGCTTTTTGCGCACGCTGGGACGCACCGAACTGCCGCCGTTGCCCGAGTCCATCGCGGCCTACATCGCCGGCTGGGATGAGGCGCGATGAGGAATCGGCGCTGGCGGGCGCAGGCGGGACCGCGGCGCAGCGTCGTCGCGGTCGTAGGCGGCGCGGTGTTGGCGGGAGCCCTGCTGCTCGGGCCGTGGTTGGTCTTGGCCTCGCCGGAGCCGCCGCCGGCCGAGGTCTCGGCGCCGGCTGGGAGTCCCGGGGCCTCGTCCGGCGGCGCGGCTGTGCTGACGCTGACGGAGGCGCTGGCGCGGGCGAGGGCGAGTGGCCCGGGGTTCGCCGCCGCGGCGCTGCAGGAGCGGCTGCGGGAACTGGCGGAAGCGGCTTCCGCTGCGGCTCGCGGGCCGGCGGTCGACGTCTCGGTGCACACGCCGCTCACGAGCCTGTCCCCGTCGCTTCAGGGAACGCTGACTTGGCCGCTGACGGACCACCTCTCCTTGCAGGTGAACGCAGGGGGCTCGACCAGCGGCGGACCGGCCAGCGGCGGGTCTTCCGGCTTAAGCGGTGGAGGGTTCGGCGGATTCGTGGCGCTGCGCTACGAGCGGACGCTGTGGCCGCCGGAAGAGGAGGAACTCGAGCGCGCAGCGGAGGCGCTGGCGCGGCGCCAGGCGGAAGTGCAGGCGCGGGAGGCCCTCCTCGACGCGACACGGGCTGTGATGGACGCGTTTTACGCGCTGCGCGACGCCGTGCTGGGCGTCCAGGTGGCTGAGTTGGCGCTGGACGTGGCGCAGCGGCGGGCGGCGGTGGCCGTCGAGCACTTTGCGGCGGGACAGATCGGAGTCAGCGAGCTGCACGCGGTGCAGCGGCGGGAGCGGGAGGCGCTGGTGGAATTGCGGTCGGCCCGGCAGGCGCGAGACGACGCGGCTGTGCGGCTGGCGCGGCTGTTAGAGGGCGACGGCGCGACGACTGGCGCCCTGGCGCAGCAGCTGCTGTCCGCGGAGTTGGTGGACGACTATCCGTGGCCCGACCTCACGTCGGCGGTCGAAGAACTGCTGGCGGGCGAAGACGAGCTGTGGCGGCGCGTGCTTGAAAACGACATTGCCTATTTGCATGCCGGGCAGCTCGAGCTGGAGCAGGAGGCGGCGGCTCGGGAAGCGAGCGGCGGTCCGGTGCGTTGGCGGTTTGTAGCGGAATACTCGGCCGCGCTGCCCGGGAGCGAAAATTCCGGCGCCGGGCCTTCCGCCCAGGGCCTGGTCGTCCTCGCGGGGACGGCGGATCTGAGCGGGGCGGGCCGGCTGCGCGCCGAGCAGGCGGCGGTGCAGCGGGAGCTGGCGCGGCTGCGTGCGGAGCAAGCGCGGCAGGCGGCTATCGACGGCGCGCAAGCGGCGCTGCTTGCGCTGGATGACGCGGCGTTTGCGCTGGAGCTGACCGCAGCGGCCTTGGAGCAGGCGGAGACCAATCTAATGCTGGTGGAGCGACGCCTGGAACTGGGCTTCGCCGCACCGCTGGAGCGGGCGGAGGCGGAACTTGCGCGGCTGCAGGCCCGGCGGGACGTGCTCCGGGCGGAAGCCAACTGGCATCTGCGCTGGCTCGACGTGGCGCGCCGGCTCGGCGTTCCGCTGCCGTAGCCGGCGCGCCGCGTTCCGCGCCGGGCTCGCGAGCGCCGTTTAAGCCGGAAGCGAACTGCCCTGCGCCCGCCTAGGGGAGGAAGCGCCGGCCTGACGTGGGCCGCACGGTGCCGGTGCGGGTCGTGGTGCCCCCTTTGACGGCGCCGGCCCACAGGGCGCGGCGGACGCTCGCGCGAGAGCCGTAGACGGTTTGCACCGCCGCGATCTCGTCCTGGCTTGACCTGGCCTGTGGCTCGCTTGCTACGCGCAACGACCCGCGACGGGCGCCGTCGCCGCCGTTCATACCTGTGCCGGAGCCGGCGTCCGTTCCGCCGGCGGTCCCGACGCCGGCTTCGTGGCGGCCGCCGTCGCCGTACCCGTCAGGCGGCGGTGCGTCGGGTCCGCCCGCGTCCGGGTCGCCGCCCGGCTTGTCGCCCACGTCGCCGTACGACCCGTCGCCGGTTTCGCTGTCCGAGCCGTCCGGCCAATCCGATCCGTCGCCGTCTTCTTCCCAGTCCGAACCCTCTGCGCAGTCCGTCGCCTCTTCCCTGGCGTTTCGCTCGCGCCGCGCTCGCCGCAGGCGCTGTGCTACGTCAGGCCAGTTGACCACGTTCCACCACGACTCCACGTAGTCCGGCCGCCGCGCTTGGTATTGCAGGTAGTAAGCGTGTTCCCACAAGTCGAGCGCCAGAATGGGCACCGCCGTCCACTGGGCGGAGAGGTGGTGCTGCTCCGTCTGCAGGATTTCCAGTTTGCCGGCCTCCGGCTGCCAGACCAGCAGCACCCAGCCGTTGCCCGGCAAGGCGTTGGCCGCGGCGGTAAACTGGTCGCGAAACGCTTCGAAGGAGCCGAAGTCCCGCTGGATCTGGCGCATCAACTCTTCGTCCGTGGGACGGCCGCCGCCCTCGGGATGCATGTTCGTCCAGTAAATCGTGTGCAGGAAGTGCCCGGAGCCGTGGAACGCCAGGCGGCGCAGCAAGTCGTTGACGGTGTCCCAGCGCCGCTCGCGGCGAGCCTGCGCCAGCGCTTCCTCGGCGGCGTTCAGCCCGTCCACGTAGGTGCGGTGGTGCACGCTGTGGTGCAGGCGCACGGTGCGTTCGCTGATGTACGGTTCCAAAGCGTCGTAATCGTACGGCAGCGGCGGCAGTTCGTGCCGTCCCACGCAGCCGTTTCCGCTGGGCGCGCCCAAGGTGATCTCCTCCTCCTTCGCCGGCCCGCTCCGGCGCGGCGGGCCGTTATCCATGTGTGGGCCGTGCGTTGCGGCTGGTTGCCCCCGGGCAAGATGTTTGCCCGCAGGCAAAGTATGAACGTCGCCCGCGGGCGGTGCTTGGCTCGGCGGGGGAGGTGGTGTAAACTGGGGACAAGACCAGTCGGCGGGAGAAGGACAGCGTGAAACAGTATCTCGATTTGGGCCGGTACATTCTCGAACACGGCGTGCCGAAGCCGGACCGCACGGGGACGGGCACCCTCAGCGTGTTCGGCTACCAGATGCGCTTCGATTTGTCTCAGGGCTTTCCGCTGCTGACGACCAAGAAGCTGAACGTGCGCGCCATCATTTACGAGCTGCTCTGGTTCCTGCGGGGCGACACCAACATTCGCTACCTGAACGAGCACGGCGTGCACATCTGGGATCCGTGGGCCGATGAAAACGGCGAGCTCGGGCCCATTTACGGCGCGCAGTGGCGCAGCTGGACTGTGTTCGATGAGCAGGGCCGCCGCCGCACCATCGACCAGATCGCCGAAGCCATCGAGATGCTGCGGACGAAGCCGCATGACCGCGGGATTATCGTCAGCGCTTGGAACGTGGCGGACTTAGACAAGATGGCTTTGCGCCCGTGCCACACGCTGTTCCAGTTCTACGTCGCGAACGGCAAGCTGTCGTGCCAGCTGTACCAGCGCTCGGGCGACTATTTCCTGGGCGTTCCCTTCAACATCGCCAGCTACGCCTTGCTCACCCACATGATTGCGCACGTCGTGGGGCTTGAGGTCGGCGAGTTCATTCATACCTTCGGCGATGTGCATATCTACAACAATCACATCGAGCAGGTGAAGCTGCAGTTGACGAGGGAGCCCAGGCCGCTGCCGACGCTGCGCTTTGCGAGGGACGTCCGGTCCATCGACGACTTCCGCTACGAAGACATCATCATCGAAAACTACAACCCGCACCCGCACATCAAAGGCGAGGTCGCGGTCTAACGGCGGGCGGATCGCTATGACGCCGGGCGGGCCGCGGCAGGAAGACGGAGGGCCAGCCGTCGTGGAGGTTCCCGGAGCAAGCCGTCGCGTGAAGATGATTGTCGCGCGCGGCAAGAACGGCGTCATCGGCCGGGGCGGCCGCATCCCGTGGCGGCTAAAGGACGACATGCGCTTTTTCCGCGAGACGACCCTGGGCAACACCGTGATCATGGGGCGCAAGACGTTTGCGTCGTTGGGCGGGCCGTTGCCGGGGCGGCGCAATGTGGTGGTGACGCGGGACCGGAACTTCCGGGCGGACGGGGTGGACGTAGTTCACTCGCCGGAAGAGGCGCTGGCGCTGCCGCTGGGCCCGGAGGACGGGGAGCTGTTCGTTATCGGCGGGCAGCAGATTTACGAGGCGTTCTTGCCGCATGCGGACGTCATCTACCTGACCGAAGTGGATGCCGTGGTGGAAGGCGACGCGTATTTTCCCGAGCTCGGAGACGAGTGGGAGCTGACGGAACTGCGCCGGCACGAGGCGGACGAGCGGAACGAGTACGGGTTCGTGATTTACGTTGCCCGGCGGCGCGGGTAGCGGGCTGGCACGGTGCGGGGTTGCGGAGCGAGGTTTGTTTCCTATGTACACCGCCATGTTTCAGGGCAGCAACGGGCTGGGGGACGTGCACGCACTTTCGTTTACGGGGCTGCACGTCATCGCCGGCTGCATGTACTCGGGCAAGTCGGAAGAGCTTATTCGCATTTTGACCCTCTGGAAGCATACGGGCGTAGAGATCGAAGTGTACACGCACGGCAGCAGCGTGCAGAGGGGGCCGGGCGTGCTCAAATCGCGCTCAGGCACCTACTTCCCCGCCCGGGTCATTTCCAGCCTGCGGGAAATCGCTTGGAAGCGCACGCCGGGTCAGCGCATCATCGCCATCGACGAGGCGCACTTCTTCGACGAGTCGGAACTTCCCGTTATCGCGCAGCTGGCCGACCGGGCGCTGGTCATCGTGGCCGGGCTGGACAAAGATTTCCGCGGCGAGCCGTTCCAGATCATGGCCGGCGCGCTGGCTATCGCCGACAGCGTCACGAAGCTGCGCGCGGTGTGCGCGGTTTGCAAGACGCCTACCGCCACGTTCACGCAGCGGCTCATCAACGGCCAGCCGGCGCCGTACGAGTCGCCTCGCTTCATGCCGGGCGACACGGATCTGTACGAGCCGCGCTGCCGGCGCTGCTACGTGCGCCCGCCGCGGCGCGGCGAGAAGAACGTGCGCTTGTTCGAACTGGACGAAGACTAAAGGCCCGCCAACAGTTTTTCGTCTCGTTCCGCCGCTCATCTTTCGGCCGCGGCTTGCCTTTTTTCGCGTTGGCTTGCCCTTGGTGCTGCGTCAGAACGGCTCAACCTTCGCCGGCTCGCCGTGTGACAATTCCATGGTCCATCCACGCCCCTGACCGGAACCGAAGCCCCAGCGTCAGCGCTCTCATGCCCATGAACACCAGCATGGCCCACCAAATGAGCGGGAGCGACAAGCCTGCCGTCATCCAGCCGGCAGCGATGATGAAGGCGAAAACCGCCGTGCTCAAGAGCATCGCGTTGCGCAAGTAGCGGGTGTCGGTGGCTCCGATTAAGATGCCGTCGAAGATGTAGGCCGCGGCGTTGATGGGCTGGCTGACGGCCACGGCCCAGACGAGGCTGACGACGACGGCGAGGACGTCTTCGTTGTGCGTGAACAATACCGCGAAATCGTCAACGAAGAAGAAGTACGCCACGCCGAACAGCGTGCCGAGGCCGACACCCCAGACGAGAGCGGCCGTCGCGCTCGCGTGGGCCATGTGCCGCTCCCCTCGCCCGAGCCAGCTGCCCACCGTCGTTTCGGTAGCGAACGCGAAGCCGTCGACGGCGTAGCTGACGAGCTGCCAAAACTGCATCAAGATGGCGTGGGCTGCCAGCAGCGTGGCGGACTCCAAGCGCGCCGCCAGGGACGTAACGGCGGAAAACGTCAAGACGAGCACCAGCGTGCGAACGAACAAGTGCGACTGCACGGCGAAGAAGCGCCGCCAGGGCAGCTGACGCCAGCGGCGTAGCCATGTCCAGTCCCAGTACGTCCTGATGCGGCGCCAGCCCACCCAGAACGCCGCCGCCCAGCCCGCGGCCTGCGCCGCCACCGACGCCCACGCCGCACCCACCGCTCCCAGCGACGGCAGCCCCCACGTCCCCGGCACCAGCAGTAAGTCGCCCACGACGTTGACCGCGTTAACGCCGATGACGACGTACATCGGCACCAGCGCGTCGCCTTGGCCTCGCATGAGCGCCGTCAGCGCCAGCGTCATGAGGTAAAACGGCGCTTCGAGGATGCGGATGGAGAAATAGTCGTGGGCCACCGCCGTGACGCCGGGTTCGGCGCCCACCAGCGCGAAGCCGGCCGCGGCGATGGGGCGCCGGAAGACGACGAGCAGGAAGCCGAAAACGGCGGCCAGGGTCAAGGACTGAAAAAGCACCAGCGCGGCGCCGCGGGGGTTCCCGGCGCCCCATTGTTGCGCGACGAGGGCCGTCGTGCCCATGCGCAAAAAGAAAAACATCTGCATCACGACATTCAAGATGATGCCTGCGGCCGCCGCGCCGGCTAACTGGTTGACGTCGGGCAAGCGCCCGAGCACCGCCGTGTCCACCATGCCCAGCAGCGGCACGGCCAGCGTAGAGATGATGGTCGGTATAGTTAGTCGCAGAAGCTCGCTATGGACGTCTTTGCACAACCACAGCGGTCTTGACGGATGTCGACGAGCAGCCACGTTCAAGCTCCCCTTGCCGGATGGGAAAGGTAGAGTGCAGCATCCCTTTCGCTGCCGGGCACACGGGTCCTGGCGCGGGACACCGCTATCGCCGTGCCCGAACACCAGCGGGAAGTGCGGTTTTACGCGCAGGTGTTGGGCACGGGGCCGCAGCCCTTGTGGCGGGGGGACCTTCTGAACAACGCCGGGATCCCCATCATCGGCCTCGGGCAGCGGCAGGCCGAGTTTGAACGTTTGCTGCTGCAGTGGATGCCGCCCATTCGGGTCGCGGACGTGGCGGACAGCGTGCGGCGAGTCGAGGTGGACGGCGGGCGCGTGCTGACGGTAAGCCAATGGGAGAACGCCCGGTTCGCCGTGGTGCAAGGTCCGGTCGGCGCGTATTTTGGCCCCATGCAGAGCTATTTTGGCCTTCATGCAGAGCTGAGTCCAACGGCGAGCTCTTGCATCTGAAGGGGCGACCGCGCGGTTGGAAAGGAAGACGGGCGTCCCAAGGAAGCTCCGCTATGGACGCCCGTCGACGACGCGGTAGCGCTCACGCGGGCGCTGAGCTTCTCAGGCAAGCGGCCTCCACACCTTCATCTAGCGTCGCGGCGATCCTCCGTCCGAGTCTTCGTGCTGGTCTCGCGGGTCGCGGGGCGAAGCGGATTCCCTCGAAATAGAGATCAGAAACCGGGTCCGCTCCACGTGGAAGATGTGTTCCTGGTTCCCTATGTCTTCGACGTGCACTTCAGCGAAGACGTGGTCGTCGTGCACCTGCCTGTCCACGACCCGGCAGACAAGAAACGCCTGGATGTAATCGCTGGAGACGACGAAGCAGTCGCCCGGCCGGAGGTCACCGACGATTCGCGCGGCGACGTGGACCGGCGCAAAGTGTAAGGCGCGGGAAGGAATGCCGCGCGCTTGCGCCGCTGCCCTGGCTCGGGCGCTGGCTCGGACCACCAGCTGCAGGTTGGAATCGCCGCTCTGCCCACCCGTGGTGTATACAAGCACAGGATTCACCTCCGTGCCGACCTGGCGCGCTGCCAGCATAGCAGAGTCGGCCGGAGGGTCCAAGCATGGCAACATGGCCGGCCATGTTGCCGATGGTGGGGAGCGTCAGACGCTGATAGCTCGCGCCCGTTGCTGGAGTCGCATGTTTTGCAAGTCAATGACTTCCGTCACATGGAAGGCTCCGTCGGCCCCTCGGACCCGGCGGATAATACGCGGAAAATGACCCATGCGCCCGTGCAATTGCGCCAGAAAAACCCCAGCGATTTCTGCATGAGTCGGCAGCACGAACAAGTTGTCGGTGCCGCAGCGTTCCCATTCCGCCTTGGAGTATCCGAAAGAATCCAGGATGCGCTCTACCTGAGGGCCAAGGGGTTCATTATCGTTCAGGTGCACCATCTCTCCCAGGTTTGGAATCCCTACGTTGTACCCCAGGTCCCGAAGTTCCTTGATCTGTTCCTCCGTCAGCGCATGGCCGAAATTGATGACGTCGACGAACTTCATCGCCGTTGCCGAGGAGATTTGTTGCAGGCGCCTGTTGATGTCTTCCAGGGACATGGCGCGCACCTGCACGCCGTCACGCATGATAAAGGTGCCCGGTCTGCAGATGGGTTCATTTCGCCGGTTGAAGATTTCTTGCGTAAATTCGTGCAAAGTGTCTGAAAGGCCAACGGCCACGACGCCGAGAAGCTCACCGGTCGTCCAGCGCATGGAATAAACCCGGAACGGCGGCACAGGATTTACCCGCCGCAACATAAACTCCCGCAGCTGCCGCTCGGTCAGATCTGGATTCGAAAAGTGTTCGTTCTGTGACGAAATAAATGGCTCCGAGGCGCTGCGCTGGCTCGCTTCCGCGACGCCGAACAGGATGTACCCGCGCCGGCCGGCGTTGGCCATGGCCACGATTTCACGTGTCGCCTCGCCTGGATGGTACGAAAGCTTTAGCTCAATCGTCTCGTCTTCGCGACCTTCTTCGATGTATCGCTTGAAAAGTCCGATCAAACCTATCAGCTCCCCGTCTCTTCAATAGAAGCCTGTGGGTAACGCGCAAACCACTCGCGCGTTGGGTACGCATGTCTCGCGTGCTTGGGCGGCCAAGCCCAAATGCTCCTCAAGTCATTCAACGTCACGCTGTCGCGGTTGCTTACGATAGGAGCGATCGTTGACGCGACGTATTGCACCAACGCGTCGCCTTCGTAAATCGTGGGCTGGGCGTTGGAACGATACCTAGCTGCCAAATCGATCAGTTCCAAACGTGTGAGTTCGATGCGGACGGTTCCGAGGCCCACAGGCTTACCGTAGCCTAGTTTGTGGCGCATCGTGTCTTCCAGTACCAGCGCGTACAGTAGAACGGGCCAGTCGCGAGGGTCTACCTGCGAGAATTGAACCGTGAACACGAACTTGGACCCCGGTCCAAGAGGTTGCACTCTGCGCCCGTTGCCGCGAGGACCGGACTGCGTTATCTGCACGGCGCGCTGGTGGTAATACAGCTTCCGCCCCGCCAGCCGCTGACGGTCGGGAGTGTACCAAGCCGAGTGCCGGGGCTTCGGCGGCATGAGCGGCGGCAAGTACCCGGACTGGAACGGTCGGCGCTCTACACACACGGCGTCGTTGAACGAAACGGCGCCGGCGTAACCGTTCTCGCGACCCGTAAATCCGAACAGCCGGCAGGCGATACAGAGCGAGTTCTTGTCGCGGCACGGGTAGAAGTCCTCCGGCAAATGCTTGGACAAGTCCAGCAGGCGCCGGTCATCTCGTCGCTCCGGAAACATGCGGTAGCGCCCTGTGTACCGGTGCCAGCAGCCATTGCCCACGATCTCGACGACGGCCCGAATGAGCCCCTTAAGGGAACTGCCCGGAATTATTTCTTGTCCCGCGCTGTTGCGGACGAAACCGCCTTGTTGGTGTTCATCGTCGTTGCCCCTGACCAGAAGTGCCGTCTCCGCGACAATGCGCCCCTCGATGCGCCCGGCGAGTCCCTGGAACCGATCCCAGAACAACGGGCGGCGTCGTTCCGGGGGATTGTCCCAGTTTATGCGTACGAAATTGTACGGATTCACTCGACGCCCTCCAATCGAAGCCAGCGTTCCGCCACGGGCCGGCCGGTGGCCTCGTCAACGAAGGAGCGCACCACGACCCGAACGCGGCGCGCAGGCGTAGCCAGAGGATAATCAATTTCGATCGGAATCCGCCCTTCGCCGTACAAACCGTTGGCCAACTGTTCGCCCCAGAGCAGGTAATGGCGTTCTTGAATGTGAATTCCCGCCTCCTTGCCGCCGAGAACAAGACATTCTTCGAGCGGCGCGCAGTCGTCCACGTGCTCGCCTATGTAGTCGACCCATACCTTGGCCTGACTGTCGTCGAACGCGCCACGGTGGGCCGACACGGGGCGCCAGCGCACCTGAAAACCGGCGCAAAAGATGACGCCTTGTTCATAGGGAACAATGGCCAGTTCCCCCTGCACGCGCATAACCTTCAAGGACGTCATCATCTCCGCCGGCGCCAGCCATGCGCGCGGCTTGCGTGTCAGAACGGCCCACACCTGTTCGCCTTCTTGAGCCAAGCGCGAAAACCAGTCGCGGTCGGCCAGCCACTTTTCAAACTCCTGAAGCGAAGCAAACTCTCCGCTGTAAATGCGCTCTCCCCGTTCCGCGCTCATCGGCGGCTCACTTCCGCTCGCGCCAGGCTGGGCCACCGCTCGAGGCGTCGGACGAACTCAGCCGTCGCCACTTCTTGCAGCTCGTGCAGGGCATCGCCCGTGATGGTTGCCTTCCAGCGCAGACCGGCTCTCTCCCACCGCAGAGATTCAGTGACGCGCAAGACGTCGTCCGCATACGTGCCGTAGCTGCCGTCGCCTAGCCAGCGGCCAATTCCCCAGATTTCGTGAGCCGGCGGCTGTTCTCGGCTGACGACGTGCAGTTCGATCTTGTTCGATACGCCCCTGACGGCGCCGAGACCACGCCGCGTGCCGGAACCGATCCGCACAAAGCCGTCCTGCAAGTCCTTCAGGACAACCAGCACAAGCCCCAGCTGCCAACACTCGAAATTGCGCACGCGAACCGTCGTTTCCCAGGTCGCACCGGCGCCGACGGCCACCAACTCGAATTTGAATCGATCCACCGCTCCGCCGGTGAAACGATCGATCCCGACTCCGTCGCGCTTCTCGTACGTCCATTTGGTTCCGGGTTTGATGTATGCGTCGTCGATGGAGAATCGGCTAGCGTATGCGGTGGATCCGAACAAGCGGCACGCCGGGCAGCTGTGCGCATAGGCGTCGGGTACCGCTTCGCTCTGCAGCCGTCGCCCGCACGAGTTGTTTCCGAAGGGATCGCACACGGCTTCATGCGAGCTGAGCGTCCGCATAATGCGCTCCGCGTGGCTGCGCAACACGCCTTTTAAGCTGCTGCCGGGAATTAGAGGCTGTTCGATACCGTCTTTCACGGTCACAACCGGTGCCAGATCCTCTGGGATTTCGACGCTAGCGAACCCGGAGCGCACCAAAATGGGACCTTCCGCCACGATCTCCAAGGGGATAACCAGCTCGCTTAGGAAGCGTTTAAGCATGACGGGCTCCCTCCAGGCCGCCGGCCGTCGCAACGTCGGCAAACAGGGGATCCAGCCATTCATTCAGCACCGACGGGTCCAGCTGCGTCATCTTGTCTTTCAGTTCTCGATTGGTCAAGTACCGGCGCAGCGTGCGCAGGCGCTCCGCGGGATCCGGCGAGTCAAAGTCCACATGGTAGATGCACACGTTGTTCAGCCGGCAAGCCCCCAAGCCTCGGCTCGTGTATCCGCCGATTCGGACGCTCCCCGACATCAGCTCAGTCAAACCCACGGCGATCAGTGCCCGGTCGACGTCGTTGGCGTTTTCCAGGGTGAGCCGAAATCCGAAGCGCTGCCCGGGAGCGGTGGCTTCAAAGTCGAACTTGCGGAGGTCGGCCGCTCGCCCCGAGTCCCGGTGAATGCTCACGCCATCGCGGCGTTCGATGATGCCGCTTTCTCCTTCCAATAGATAAAGATCGTCGAACGCCACTTTTGACGCGAAGAACGGCGAGCCGAAGAGCTTGCATGTGTCGCACAGCCGGGCTGCGGCCTGCTCAGCCAACTCCTTATCCGTGATGCCTCCCGCGCTTCGTCTGCGATACAGCTCTTGCTGCGCTTTGCCTTGCGTCCCAGGACACCTCTCGTCCTCGAGCAGGCACGTCCACACGCGGCCGCCGAGACCCGCCACGAACCGTTCGACGGTGGAGCGGAACACGCCTTTCATGCTGGAGCCGGGGATGTAGGGAAGACCTTCGGGCGTGCGCAAAAGCGGCGCTTTCGTGGTGCTGTACTGGTCTGTCGGGCCGCCGATGCGCATCGCGGTGGTGAACTCCAACTCGCCTTCGACGATGGTCTTGTTGAAGGGCCGGATCATCTGCGATTCCCTCCATGGCGCTGCGTCGCGTAGTTGGCGCCAGCGGGTCTAGACGACGCCGCCGCAAGGGTGCGACTGTACTCGTACTCGGCTTTCATGTGCACGATAAACTCTCGAATCAGCTGCAGGTGGATTTCGTAGAACTCTTCCTCGGACGGAGGGGAGGGCAGTCTGTCTGCGATTCGCGATGCAGCCGCCCGCAGGTCTTGTTCGAGCACCTCTAACAAATCCGCGGCAAAATTTTCTTGATGCCACTCGTTGTGCCTTCCGGCCTGATCTTTCACGTGGGATATGACTCTCGCCGGTGCGTCGGATCGGTTTGCCACGTTCAGAAGATTCGTCATTTGACTTCTGCTGCGTTCGGACCTCTGGCCGCCAAATATGCGTCCCGCGACTTCTCCAAGTCGCGTAGCTTTGTCATAGAGCTTTTCAATCTCAACAGTCAGGTAGCGCCTAACCAGCCGCTGATTCGTCATGCCGCTCCCACCTCCAAGTGGAATGCGTCGGCGACGGTGACGCGGCCGAAACCGTCGTCTCTCCGTTCGCCGAGCCCGTGTGCTTCGAGCTGCGTCAGTACCGGAACAACGTCCTCGACGGACGCCGGCACAAGCAAGACCAGAACGGACCCCATGGCCAGGGCCCATTGGTCGTCTCTAGGAAGCCCGAGTACTGCATCCCAACCCATGATCCGGCGCGCTTCGACTGCACTCCACACCACCCGGGTGCCGGCCGGGAAACCGAGACTTGCCCAGTATTCCTGGCCGGGCAGACCGAGATAGCGGCCGAATCTATCGCGTACAATGGCGTCGGCGTTCAGCGTCAGCGGAACTAACGTTCCCGCGGGAAGCGAGACGCCGACTTTGTCCGCATAGCCGTGAAGCCGTTCGGCAAAGGCCTTTAGGCGGAAAGCGAGTGACTCGGGAGTCGTGTCAGGGTAGTTGGACACTGCTCGCAGTCCGAGCTCACCTAGTCCTCGAGAGCGAGCCGTGCCGACGCGCAACGCCCCCTTGTTGGCCGCTTCTTGCGCGAAGGCAATAAGCTCGTCCAACAGAGCGGCCTCGCCGCGCCACGTGGCAGCGAAGCACGTCCCGCGCACCATGGCTTCATGTTGGTAGAGAACGCCTTCTTGCGCGGTGCGCCGAGCACGATTAATGCCCACGTGCGCTGTGAGCTGAACCCGCGGGACGACCAGGGCGTATCCCGCCTGGCCTGGCCGCCGCTGGAAGAAGCCGCGGATCGCTTGCAACGGCTCTCCGCAGCGATCGCCGCGAGACGTGACCGCGGAGCATGCGTCAAGCGGCGACAGCACGTCGAGGTGGCGCTGCCCGGTAAGCGCAAACAGCAAAGACGGAATCAGGGCGTCTACGACGCCGTGTTGCGTAGACCCGGAGGTCTCGAATCCTGGGTATCGCTTGCACGAGCGGGTCGTCAGGGGCAGCGGACGCGGCAGAAGCTCCGGTGCCCTTACCTCGATCTCTGCCGGGTACGCGTTCGAAAAATGTACCGCTCCCGAAAGGAAGAAACGCGAGAACTCGTCAGTGCGCTCGGGACGGAGCAAGCGGTGAGCCGACGCCAGCGCGCCGCGCAGCGTGTGCCCGGGAATATACCGGAGCGTTTCCGAATTTGTCGTTTCCCGGCCGGTTCGGATGCTGACGGGAGCTAGAGCCTCAAACAGCAGCGTTGTGGACGTCACGCGGTCATTCCCCTCTCCCCGGCAACGACGCTGAGAACCTCCAGATGCTGCAAAAGGGTTTCGGGGGCGATCTCTTTGTCGTTGATCCGGAGCGACGTGATGTTCAGCTCGCACCGCCCGCTTCCGGACGACTTCTGGCCGCCGAGCCGATCCACCATCAGCATGCCGGCGACCAGCAGCAGCGTCGGACAAGTAGCCAACTCCTCCGCACCCGGAATCGGCTGGCCTTGGACGCGTCCTCGAACGGACGCTTCGAACTCCATGCCCGGAAGGCCGAGTTCCACGCTGAACAGCCGCCCTGTCAGGGCTGTGCGGCGGATGTGCGAGAGGGCCACGCGGGTGCGATAAAACGACTGCCAGCCCAGCGGCGGCATAGCCCGAGCCAGCGCGTCGGCTAGCAGCTGCCGCTGTTCTTCGACAAGCCTCCCGTCGGCGAACCAGAGCGTACCCGGCCGGCGCGCTGACCCGAAAAGGCGGTCGATGGGATGGTTCGGCATAGGCGTGTACGCCGTCGAGGCTTCATACGGGTCGCGCCCGGGGAACCCGGCGAGCAGGGCGATCTGCTCGCAGTGGTCGCGGATAGTCCCTTTGAGCGTCGAGGCCGGCACGTACAGTAGTCCGTCGTCGATCCTCGAGGCCGTACGTTGCCGCGCCGTCGTGCTATCGATCAAGCCACTGGTGACGCCGGTGCCCAGGTGAAAAGGCGTCACGAAGCGAATCCGGTAATGAATTTCCAGCCACTCACCGCGTTCTTCCACTGCGTTCGACCTCCATGTCGCGCACCAGCGGCATCAGATCCACCAGCTCGGGCCAGACGTTGACGAGCCGATCTCCGTCGATAATCCACGGGAATTCGACCGGACGACCGTTTGCGATTTCGTCGATTACCTGTCTGGCCACGTCTCCCGGCTGAGTCCCTCGTTCCGGGTCCATCCCCATGCGGGCCAACGCCATACGGCCTGTCCGGATTCCGACCACCTTGTCGAGATACGCCGTCTCGCGCAGCGCTTGCAGCCATTGCGGAGGCAGTTTGTGCTCAGCCAGTCTGGCTGCTAAACGCAGCATGCGCTTAAGCTCGTCCACAGTGTAGGGCCGCAGTGTGCGAAGCACCGCCGGAGCGTCTCCCACGGCCTCTTGGCGAAGATGGGCGTCTTCATAGGCCGCGTAGTCGCCGCCGGGCGCATCGCCGGCGAAAGCATAGTTGATTAGTCCGAACACATCGGTATCAGGTTGCTCTTTCCGCCGGCGGAACCGCTCGCGCTTGGCCGCGCGCAGGCATCCGTCAGCCAAGTCCAGCATGAAGCGGAATGGATGGTGAGGATGGGCGAAGACGACCGCCAGCGACAACGACAGCGGCCGCGGGATGTTCTGCTTCGCGCTTTCCTTCGGGAAGGTTTCCGCCAGCACCATCGCTGTCTCGAAGGCCCGTCTGGCTGTTGTTGCGAGGACGAGGTCGTCGCCGCCGAGCAGGAGAATGTCAAACGGCAGCCATTTCGACTTTTCGGTGGGCTGAAGTGGCCCCTCGATGGCTGCGGCCACGCTGGCCAGCATGGCCTGGTGCACGCCGCGGGATGCAGCGCGAATTTCCGCCAGGCTGCGCGCTTCCCGCAGCAAGGTCCCGAGCCCGTCCCCGTCGGCATAGATCAGCGCCAAGCTGTTGTTCTTCTCCGGCGGGGGACCGTCCGCTTCGGCAAGCTGCTCCGTGGTTTCAGGCCGCTCACGGTGAAGGAGATCCGGTCGGGACAAGAGGGGCTGCAATTCGAGCCAGACTCCGGACAAGCGGCCCTCTCGAAAACTTTGCTGCAACCGACGGTTGTGGTCCCATTTCCTTCGGCACACGCCGCACAGGAGCTTGACTTGGCCGTCGGGCGCGGGAACTTCGTCCTCGGCGTAGTTCTGGCCGCATGAGTCGCACGGGCGCATCAGGGAATGCGTGGGCAGACCGATAACTTCGGGCAGCACGCCTTTGTTAACGACAAGCCGTGCCCCGAGCAATTGGTAGTAGTTTTCCGGTTGTAAGTCGGACTCCAACGTGAAATTGTCCGGGACTTCGACGATAGCCGTGTTAAGAGAAGCCATTCCGAGACGTTGTCGCATTTCTAGTTCCAATCGGGCGGCAGCTGCTTCGGCCTTGTCCGAGGGCAATAGAAAAAGCGCCGTGCCGCCTCCGGCAAAGACGACTTCAACCTCGTCCGCCATGCTCGTGACGACGGAAGGCATATGAACCCGGTTGAACTCGTCGAGCAGAGCGCTGGCACCGCGAATTTCACGCAGTGCGTCCGTACCGAAGACATAGCGGCGAATGCCAGGAACCTCGACGGAAAGCAACGCTTTTGCCATGGACCGTCTCCTCACGTTGTCCGGCACCGCGAGTGGACGAGCCGATAGATGGCTCAGTTGGGCGCCTCAGGCATTACCGGAATAGCTTGACTCTGTTTGCCAGTCAAGCTAATCATTTCGTTCAGTAACAACAATTTCCTTTAAAAAGTTGTTTGTTGATGGGCGTACACGCCAAGAAATGAGAAAAGCCCGGATGTTCCTCCGAAAAAAGGATCTTGAGTTCCGCAAGAAGTAAGATGCGACAAAAATGTCGTTCGCGCTAGAAACCGGCCAAAGAGGTCGAAGCAGCGTCGGAGGCGAGGGGCAATGCGGCAGCGAGTAATCATTTTCATGCTGGGGACGGAGCCGCGCAAGGCGCAATATTACCTAGCAGACGCGCCTGTCGACCATCGACCGGTAGAAGCAACACTCGCGCCGGTGGCTTTGGTGAAGCTGCAGAAGCAGCTTGGGATTGCCGACTATCCGGATAAGGCAATTGTTCTGGTAACAGCCAAGGCGCGGGAGCGCGAACAAGAAGTCCGCGATGCATTCGTGATCGACAACGTCCGAATTCCCGTAGAGTTCATCGACATTCCCCTCGGGAGCAACAGGACCGAGCTCCGCCAGATCATCGAGCGGCTCCTTGCTGGCATTCCTGACAACTGCGAGTTGGTCATTGACGTCACGCACGGTTTGCGAGCGAGTCCGTTCGTCTTTTCCTTGGCCGTTCAATATCTGAGCCTCGTCAACCCGTCGGTCGCGGTCAAGGAAATGTACTACGGCATGTCCAGTCAAACAGAACACCCTGGGCCCATTGTCAACCTGAGCCCCTTCCTCGACATGCTCGAGTGGGTATACGTAATGCGAGTGTTCCGAGACACGCTGCTGCCCACGCGCCTTATGCAGAAGATCCGTTCCTCCGCGGATGGTGCTCAAGACGACGAGCCATCCAGGCGTTTGCTATCGCGACTCGAGCTCTTTTCCGTGGCTACCGAAGCCGCGCTTCCGGTTGAGATGGCGCGGACGGCGGCCGCCCTGCGTGACGAACTGAAACGGGGTCTTCCGGAGCGCCTGAAGGGGAGCATTCCGCTGGGCGAACGGTTGTTCCGGGCGCTGGAAGATGTGGCCTCCGAATTTATTCCCGCGAGCGGCGATGTACCCGAGGAACTGGACGACGCTGAGTTGGAACGTCAAGCGAAGGTTATCGACAAGCTGCTGCAACACGGACGAGTCGTGCAGGCTCTTGGTTTGATGTATGAGTGGTGCACGCTGAAAGTGCTGCGTCACAATAGCAATAATCTCAAGGACTGGAGAGACAAGAGCGAACAGGAGGCCGCGAAAAAGCGTCTAGCCATGGGCCAATGGTCAAACGAGGGACTTAGGGAGAAGGTCGAAAAAATCGGATACCTCAGAAACAACTTGCATCACTACGCCCAGCGGGACGCCCGCGATGTTCGGCTTGACCGCTTGTACAAAGACGCCGAGGAACTCTGGAACTCCGTGAAGAATGGCAGAGACAAGGACTGGGTGATTCGCTTCGACGACTCACCGAAGCCACCGAAGCGGCTCACCCGCACGCTTGGTGACGAACTTCGTCGAGCACAAAGGTCGCAACGGAGATGAAGGTGAACCGTTCGTGTCGCGGACAGTGCTGGTGTGCGTCCTCGGCACGTCGCCGCAGATTGTGACCGAGACGCTGTACGCCTTGACGCGGCAGGAAGGGGAGCGGATCGACGAGATCCACGTCTGGACGACGGCGGCAGGCGCGGTGGGGGTGCAGCGGCAGCTGCTGGACGGTGGCGACGGGAAGTTGTTCTCGTTTTTCCGCGATTACCGCATCCCGGATCCCTGGCCCGCACTGCACGTTCACGTGTTTCGCGACCGGCACGGCGGCGAGCTCGGCGACATCCGGTCCGACGAGGACAACGCGGCCATGCTGGATCAGCTGGCGGACTTCGTGCGGCGGCAGGCCGTGCCTGGCACGCGCCTGCTCTGTTCCGCCGCGGGCGGCCGCAAAACGATGGGTATCGGGCTGGCGCTGGCGCTGCAGCTGTACGGGCGGCCGGGCGACCGCTTGTTTCACGTGCTGGTCCGCCCGGATGAGTTCGAGAGCTTGACGGATTTCTTCTACCCTCCGCCGGAGCCTGTGACCATCGTCGGCCGCAGCGGCCGGCTGCTCAGCACCGCCGAAGCGGTTATCGAGCTGGCCGAAGTGCCGCTGGTGCTCTTGCGGGAGTACTTGCCCGAACTCCTGGGCGGCGACGAGGCGCTGTCGTACAGCCGCCTGGTGCAGGAAGTGCAGCTCCGGCTTATCCGCCAGGCGCGCCGGCCGCCTCTGCTTATCGACGTCGCAAAGCGAGAGGTGATCATCGACGGTGCTGCGGTGGTGCTGCAGCCCGTGCAAATCGCGCTGTATGCGCATCTCGCCGACTTAAGACGCCGGTGCCAGCACGAAGAAGGGCTGTGTCCCGCCTGCACCGTTTCCAGCCAAAGGCTGCGCGAGGATGACGCCTACGCGGCCGAGCTGCGGGCGAGCCTGGCCCGATGGCTGGAGCGCATCCCTCATCGCCCGTACCGGGACGATGCGCTGGCGCGCTGGGTGGCGCCGGACCCCGCGCTACGCCTGTCGGCGCTCCGAGAAACCGCCTCGCGCATCAACCGCAGGCTCAAAGCGTCGCCGGCCGCCGGCCGCTGGATCCAGCCGTACCTCATCGCCCGTCGCCAAGAGCGCGACACGACGATGTACGGGCTTGCGCTGTCACCGAGCCAAATTTCGCTGGTGTAAGACGCTGTGGGGCGGCTTGGGGCCGCCACCGACTTGTCTCGTAGGCCCCCCCTTTTGCGGTCGCGCCAGTCTTTCTCTCCTCCCGCACGTTGACGCCACGCCGCAAAATCGATTATTGTATTAATACATAGAGACAATAGTCCGGCCCGGGTGGGCAGCGAGGCCGGCCGAGCCCGCAGCGATCGCCGCGAAACGGCGCGGGTGGTGCGGCCGGCGACGACGTTGTGAAAGGGCGAAGCCAGTGCGGTGGCATGTCAATCCCCACAGCGGGGTGCCGCTGTACGTTCAAATCGAGGAGCAAATTAAGACGGCCATCGCTTCGGGCGTGCTGCAACCCGGCGACCGGCTGCCGGCGGTGCGCGAGCTGGCGCTGGAACTGACCATCAACCCGAACACCGTGGCGCGGGCGTACCGGGAGCTGGAGCGGGCCGGGCTCATCGATACCACGCCCGGGCGGGGGACGTTCGTCAAGGCGGCGCAGGCGCCGCCCATGGCGGAGACCGAGCGGCGGCAGCGGCTGGCCGGGATCGTCCGCCTGATGGTGACGGAGGCACGGGCGCTGGGCTTTTCCGACGACGACATCGTGGCGGCCGTTCAGGCGGCGCTGCGGGGGGAAGAAGCCTAGTGGGGTCAACAGGCGCGAAAGGGAAGGAGCGGCGGGCATGGCGACCGACAAGTACCAAGACGCGGCCATCGTGTGTGAACGGCTGACGAAGCGCTATGGCGGCAAGACGGCGGTGGACGGCATCAACTGGGTGGTGCCGCGGGGCAGCGTCACGGGGCTGGTGGGGCCCAACGGCGCCGGCAAGACGACGACGCTGAAAATGCTTGTCGGGCTCGTGCATCCGTCCGAGGGGCAGGCGCGAGTACTGGGGCTTGACGTCGTGCGCGACAGCCTGGCGATCCGAGCGCGCACCGGGTACATGCCGGAAGACGACGCGCTGCCGCGCTGGATGACGCCCCGGCAGGCCATGGAATTTTCCCGGCGGCTGTATCCGACGTGGAGCGACCAGGTGGCGCGAGAGACGCTGGATCTGTTCGGCTTGCCGCTTGGTACGCCGGTCGCGAAAATGTCGAAAGGCATGAAGCGGCAGCTGGCGCTGGCGCTGGCCGTCGCCCAACGGCCGGAACTGCTGCTTCTGGATGAGCCTACGTCGGGCCTGGATCCCGAGCGCCGGCGAGATTTCCTCAACGTCATCCTGAAATCGGTAGCCGCCGACGGCGTGACCGTTGTCATGTCGTCGCACCAGCTGCACGAGGTCGAGCGGGTCGCCGACCGGGTGGCGTTCATGCGGGATGGGCGCATCGTCCGGGAAAGCGACCTGGACTCTCTGAAAGAATCGTCGCGCCGCATCCGGGTCGTCTTCCAGGGCGAGCCGCCGGCTGACTTGGCCCGGTGGGAGGGCGTCCAGCGCGTCGAGGTGGACGGCCGCTTGCACGTGTTGCACGTCACCGGCGACGTCCACGCGTTGGTGGCCCGGCTGCAAACGTTCAATCCGTTTGTCGTCGAAGTCATCGAGCAAAACCTGGAAGACTTGTATTTCGAAACGGCCGAGAGGGAGGAGTCCCGCTCGTGAGTGCCCCGGTACGTGCCCTGTTCTATAAGGAATCGCGGGAAGGACGCTGGAAGTACATCGTCGCCGCGCTGGTCCTGATCGCTTTGGCCATTGCAACGCCGCTTCTGTACGACATGCTGGTCGGGCTGCTGGGCGAGTTTCTCGCCGACGAGTCGATCCCGGCGGAGTTCCGGCGGTTGGTGCCGCCCGGGGCGCTGGAGCTGCCCGTCTACCTGTGGGCGAATTGGCACGGGAAGACGCTGTACCAGATGATGGTCCTTTTCGCCCTCATTTTCGGTGCGAGCACTGTCGCCGGCGAGTTCAGCCGCGGCTCGGCGCCGTTTGTGTTCTCTCGCGCCGTCCGCCGGCGCACGGTGGTGCTGGTGAAAACCGCCGTCGATCTTGGAGCCTTGGCCCTTATCGCGCTGGCGAGCACCGCCGCGCTGGACGTGACCGCCCGCATCGCCCACGGTTACGCCGCCCCGTGGACGTATTACGGCGCCCTCATTCCCATCATGGCCGGTACGGCCTTCGTCTACGGCCTGTCGCTCTTGATGTCGACGCGCTTTGACGATCCCGTCAAGGCGGGCGCCGCCGCCGCAGCCGTCGCGGCGCTGTTCTCCATTCCGACCCTGGTGCCGGCCTGGCGCCGCTGGTCCGTATACGTGCACATGACGGGCAGCACGCTGTTGGCTTCCGGGACGTTCCCGTGGGGCTCGGTGCTCGTCATCGCGGCGCTGGCGGCGCTGCTGCTCGCGGCGGCCTGCGTGAGCCTGGAGCGGCGCGACATATAATGAAGGAGGAGGCCGTTGTGACCGAGCGCGCAGCGTCCGTTTCCGCCGGCCGTGAGTTCTTGCCGGCGCCGCCGCCCAAGAAGCCGTGGGCCACGGTGCTGGTGGGTTTTCTGCTTGTCGTCGCGTTCTTCGCGTCGCTCCTTCCTCTGGGAATGTACCTTTACTACGGCTTCGTCCAGCGCGAGCTGACCTTCGTCGTCGACGAGGGCGGCTTGTCCGTGCGCTTCGGCGTCGGCCGCATCGACATTCCGCTCAGCGACATCGCATTCGTCCAGTACGTGGCTGATCCGCCGCACATGGGCCGCGTCGGGGGAGCGGGCATGGCCGGTTTGCAAATGGGCTGGTTTCATCTCCCGGGCTACGGACGGGTGTACCGCCTGACGACGGCGGCGCGTCCAGTAGTGTATGTCGACACGCGCCCCGATGCCGCCCAGGCGCGGCCGGGCCTGCGCTATGTTTTCAACCCGCAAGATCCGGAGCGGTTCGTGGCCTTGCTGGAGGCGCTGCGGGCTGGACAAGCGGCGACACCGGCGCCTGCGGAGTTCCGGCCGGCGCCGGCGGCTTCCGTTTTCGGCGATGCGCTGCTGATTGCGGTGATCGTCTTCACGCTGCCCGTGGGCGCCCTTTGCCTGTACTTCGTCGTACACCGGCTGGCCAAAGGGCCGCGGGCCATGGTGTATCGCGTCGGGCCTGACGGCATCGGCGTGCGGCATTTCCGCTGGCGGCTGTACAAGTGGGAGTCTGTGCGCGGCGTGCGGCGATTCGACGAACCGCTGTCCCGCGTCTGGCGCACCATCGGCGTCTCGATGCCGGGCTACTACGCCGGCGACTTTACCGTCCGACCTTTGGGAGCGGTGGCGTTGTACGTCACCCGGCTGGCGCCGCCGCTGGTTCTGGTGGATACGAAGCTGGGCAAAGTGCTCATTTCGCCGGAGGACGTGGAAGGGTTTCTCGCGGCGGTGGAAGAGTACCGGCCGAAAGGAAATTGAGGCGGAGCCGTCCGCGCGCGCCGGCGGCGCGCGGAGGGAAGGCTGAATATCGATTGCAGGTCTGAAGATAGGTCTTGCAGGGCCGAACATGGATCGAGGAGGCGAGCGCGAGCATGCTGCTGACGACGATCGATGACTTGCGGGCCGACTACGAAGTGCTGGGCCTGGTGCGCGGGAGCGCCGTGCGGGCGCGGCACGTCGGGCAGGACCTCCTGGCGGCGCTGCGCAAGCTGGTGGGCGGCGAGATTACCGAGTACGCGCGGCTGCTGGAGGAGACCCGGGACGAGGCAGTGGAGAAGATGGTGGAGGAAGCCCGCAAGCTGGGGGCCGACGCCGTCATCGGCATCCGTATGACCACCAACGCCATCACCACGGGCGCGGCGGAGATCCTCGTCTACGGCACGGCCGTGCGCTTCAAGGGCTGAGCGGCGGAGGCAAGGCGGCGCGGGCTACTGCAGGGTGCGGCTGCCGGGGAAGGTCAGCGAAGACTGGCGCCACATGCGCTGCACTTTCGGGACGGCCAGCTGCAGGCACTGCTGGGCGTAGTCCCGCGCTTCGTCTTTGTCGCGGGCGCGCAGCGCCTGGAAAAACGAGGGCCTGGCTGCGCGCAGCCGGTGGGGCGACGGCTCGCCGATGGGATCCGGGATGAGGCTCAAGTATTCGTACCCCATGGTATGGTAAATCAGATACCCCAGCAGCGTCTTCACCAGGGCGCTGAAGCGTTGCACCTGCTGGGCGGCGGCCGCTTCCTCGGCGGCGTCCCACAGCGATTCCAGCTCTTCCTCGCTCAAGAGCAAGGGGTTTCCCTCCCGCGTCGTCCACGCGCTATATTGTACCATTGTTGACTCGTCATGGATGGACGGGTAAGATGAGAACACACCGGCGAAGGATGGTGTTGCGGATGACGCCGGCACTTGGCTTCTTGTGCGCGGAGCGTCGCTCCGGGCGCCGGGCTGCGCTGCTGGCTTGGGGCCCGGGCTGTCTTGCGGCACGGGAAAAGCGCCGCTGGGCGGCCTGGTGGCTGTTGCTGGCTCTGGCGGCATCCCTCGTGTCCGGCCCGGCGTTGGCGGCCCGCGACGCCCAAGACGAGGCGATGGCAGCCATGCAGGCCCGGGCGGAAGCGGTGTTTGCCCGTCTGGCTGAGGCGCTGGCGCCCGAGTACGACATCGCCGGGCAATTCTCCATCCAAGTCGTTCGCGAACGAGTCCCCAACGCGTGGATTAATCAAGACAACGAGATTTTCGTCACCACCGGCCTCATGGAGCTGCTCGCCACCGACGATCAGCTGGCGGGCGTCATCGGCCACGAAATCGCCCACGGCACCCTGGGCCATATTCCGCAGCGCATCAATCACAGCCTTTGGAGCGCTTTCCTCGTGCTGGCGCTGGGCGTGGTGGCCAGCTCGCGCGGCGATGCCGATTGGGACGGGCTGCTGCAGATGCGGGATCTGTTCATGTACGCCTACAGCCGCGAGCAGGAGAGCGAGGCGGACTTGACGGGACTGCGCTACGCCCGGGCGGCCGGGTACGACCCGGAGGGGCTGGTGCAGGCGCTGCAACTGATGGACCAGGAACGGCGCGCACTGCCGGAGGACTCCATCTGGCGGGAGCTGTACCGGACGCATCCGCCCATTCCCCAGCGCGTGTCGGACTTGCGCTTCTACTTGACAACGGAGCGGCTGTCGCGCGCGCCGCTGACGCCGGCGTCGCTGGCGGTGCGCCAGGGGGCCGCGAGCGCGCAGGATGCAGCGGTGGAGTTTGCCCGGGCGCTGCTCAGCGGCGGGTGGGACGTGGCGGCCTTGCTGACCGCGCCCGACGCCGCGGAAGCGGTGGCGCCCACGGCGCGGTGGGACGAGCTGGCCGGCTACTTCGACCAGGGCTGGGCGTTCGCCGCCGCGGAAGTGGTGGAGCGGCGTCGAGCCGAGGGACAGCGGCTGAGCCTCGACGAGACGCTGGTGGTGCGCCTCACGCGGCCGCAGGAAGCCGGGGACGAACCCGCGGGCGGCGAAACGGTAGACGTCGCGGTCACAGTGCGGCGCAGCGCGGCGGGCTGGTTCGTGGTCGGCTGGCAGCTGCCGGCCTTGGGGTCGTAAAGGGCGCGGGAGCTGTCGAAAACGGCGGAAGGCCGCATCACGCGGGAAGAGAACGAATCGCGCCGGGCGAGAAAACAAAGCGGCGGGCGTTCGGTACGAACCGAACGACCCGCCGTTTTGCGCGCAAGGCTGCGGCAAAGCCCGCGCCGCGGGACGGCCGTCACGAGATGGCCTTCTCGTAGTTGGCCTTAACGGCCTCCCAGTTGATGACGTTCCAGAACGCCTGCACGTAGTCGGCCCGGCGGTTCTGGTACTTGAGGTAGTACGCGTGTTCCCAAACGTCCAGGCCGAGGATGGGCGTCAGGCCGTCCATGAGCGGGCTGTCCTGGTTCGGCGTGCTGATGACCTTCAGATTGCGGTCCTTGTCGACGACGAGCCAAGCCCAGCCGCTGCCGAAGCGGCCCATGGCGGCCTTCGTGAACTCTTCCTTGAACGCCTCGAAGCTGCCGAACGCCTTCAGAATGGCCTCGGCCAGTTTGCCTTGAGGCGTGCCGCCCGCGTTGGGCGCCATGATGGTCCAGAACAGCGAGTGGTTGGCGTGGCCGCCGCCCTGGTTGCGGACCGCCGTCTGAATGTCGGCCGGGATGTTCTTGATGTCGCGGAGCAGCTCTTCCACCGACTTGTCCTGCAGATCCGGGTACTTCTCCAACGCCGCGTTCAGGCCGTTGACGTACGCCGCGTGGTGCTTGGTATGGTGAATCTCCATCGTCTGCGCGTCGATGTACGGCTCCAAGGCGTCGTAGGCGTACGGCAACGGCGGCAGTTCATGCTTGGGCATGCGAAGCGACCCCCTCCTGGAGTGATTGAACGGGCCGTCCCCCGACGGCCCAGCATTCCCGCGCAAAGTTCATTATAGCACACAGGCCGCGGCGCTGGGCTCGTGCGGCGCCGGGTTGGTCCGTTCCGGGCCCGCCCGCGCCCGGCCCGCGCGAATCGAGGGTTCCCGCCGGTCTGGATGATACGGCCTGCGAAGCGCCGGCCGCCTGGGGCATCAGCGCGGCTCCTGCACCAGCTCCACGGGGCCGTGAATCCGGATAATGCAGGCCAGCCGGTACCCTTTCGCGATCTCCTCGTCGCCCAGCATGTCGCGCTCTTCGTCCCGCACCGGCGACAAATTTTCCATGCCGCGCAAGATGCGGACCGTGCACGTGTCGCACGACCCTTCCTTGCAGCTGTAGTCGAGGTCGACCTGGCGATCAAGAGCGGCGTCGAGCAGGTTTTCCCCGGCGCGGACCATCAGCTCGTGCCGGGTGCCGGCAAGGGTGGTGACGATGAGAGGAACCAGCTCGCCTTCGGGCACGGCGCCGGCAGGCGTTTCGGCGGGCGCCTCGGCCGCAGCGGGCTTCGCCGCGGCTGCAGGTGCTTCAGTAGCGGGCTGGGTTGCGGGCGCAACGGCCGCTTGCGCGGCGGAAGTGCTCGGCGCCGCCTGCGGCGGTGCCGCGACGAGCCCCGAGGCCAGCTTGCGTGCCAGCGCCTGCTCCACGATGCGCTCCAGCTCCGCCAGCGTCGCCTCATCCAGCGAGCGGCGCCGGCCGGCCAGTTGCTGCAGCACGCCTGCGACGAAGAATCCTGCCAAGAGACCGATGAGCAACAGTTCGGCTGCGGCTGGCGTCATGGGCTGAATTTCCCCTCTCCGTCCGAAGAGTGCAACGACACATCCTCATACTACCACGCGAGGCGCAAAATTCCAACATCTCTCGCCCTGGCCAGGGGGAACGAGGCGGCGCGGCCAGGGGCGGGCAAGAAAATAATGGAAATACCTTGGGCACGCATAAATATTCGTCGCGCCGGCAGGAAAAAGCCCAGAGAGGCAGAATCATTCTGCCATTGCATTCAACATTCCAAAGCAGGATACAGTAGGAGGCGTCGTCATTTGCGGAAGGCGGTTGTTGCTCTGCTGCTTGTCGTTCTCACGCTGGCGGCCGTCGGCGGCGTCGCCGCAGCCCAAAGCCAGGTGCTGCGCGTCGGCGTCAACGCGGCGTTTCCTCCGTTTGAGTACGTGGACGAGGTCACAGGCGAAATTCTCGGCTTCGACATCGCCCTGATCCGCGAGATCGCAGCGCGGCTGGGCATGGAAGTGGAGATTATCAACACGGCCTGGGAGGGCATCATCCCGGGGCTGCTGGCGGGTCACTACGACGTTATCATCTCCGCCATGACCATCACCGACGAGCGGGTGCGGGCCGTGGACTTCTCCGACCCCTACTTCGCGACCGGGCAGGTCATCGTCGTGCGCAGCGACGACGACCGCATCAAGGAGCCGGCTGACCTGATGGGTAAGGTCGTCGCGGTGCAGATTGGCTCGACGGGCCATTTCGCAGCCGAGACGATTCCGGGCGTGCTGCGCATCGACCCGTACCCGCTGGCGCCGGAAGCGTTCCTGGCGCTGAAGACGGGCCGGGCCGACGCGGTGGTCGTGGACGAGCTGGTGGCCATTCTGGAGGACCGGGCGAACCCCGGCGAGATCAAGGTGGTCGGCACGCCGTTCACGATTGAGTACTATGGCATCGCACTGCGCAAGGGCCGGGAGGACCTGCTGCGAGCCATCAACAGGACCCTGGCGCAAATCAGGGCGGACGGCACGTACGATAAACTGTACAACGAGTGGATTCTGGGGCAATAACGACGGCCCGCAGGCACCAGCGGAAACGGCGTCCCGGCCGGAACGCCCGGCCGGGACCAGGCTTTTTCGTCGGGTGAGCAGGAAAGCGGGGATGATGGCGTCGTCGCTGGACGAAAATTGAATAGGCCAAGGGGGATGACGAGTATGTGCAGGAACGGGGTCGTGTTGCTGCTGGCCGTCCTGCTGACGCTGGCGGCCGCGGGGATGGCGTCGGCGCAGGTGCTGCGCGTGGGCTCGGACGTCGCGTATCCGCCGTTCGAGTACGTGGATGAAGCGACGGGCGAGTACGTAGGTTTTGACATGGACATCATACGCGAGATCGGCCGCCGCCTCGGCATGGACGTGCAGGTTATCAACGTCGCTTGGGAAGGCATTATCCCCGGCCTGCTCAGCGGCCACTACGACGTCATCATCTCGGCCATGACCATCACCAACGAACGCGCCCAGGCCGTGGACTTCTCCGATCCGTACTTCGCGACGGGGCAAGTCATCCTGGTGCGGGCCGACGACGACCGGATTAAGGAGCCGGCGGATCTGAAGGGCAAGCGGGTAGCGGTCCAGATCGGCACGACGGGCCACTTCGCCGCGGAACGCATCGAGGGTGCCGTCGTGGAGCACTACCCGCTGACGCCGGAAGCCATTCTGGCGCTGAAGCTCGGGCGGGCCGACGCGGTGGTCCTCGACGAGCTGGTGGCCCTCGAGGAAGTGCGGGCCAATCCCGGCCAGGTGAAAGTGGTCGGAACGCCCTTTACGATTGAGTATTACGGCATTGCGATTCGGAAAGGCAACCCGGATCTGCTGCGGGCTATCAACCTCGCGCTCGCGCAGATGAAGGCCGACGGCACGTACGACGAAATTTACGACCGTTGGTTCGGCGATCGGTAAGCTGACCGTTGTCGGGGCCGCGGCCGGACGGGTGCGCGGCCCCGTCTTTTTGGCGGGGCGCGGGCGAGCTGAAAGGAGACAGCGCGGAGTGGGTTTCGACTGGAATTTGGTCGTGCAGTCGCTGCCGGCGATTACGCGCGGCGCCTGGATGACCCTTATCCTGACCGTCATTTCCATCTCGCTCGGGCTGGTGCTGGGCACCATCCTGGGGCTGATGCGGCTGGCCCGTTTCAGGCTTGTCAGCGCCTTTGCTTCGGCGTACGTGTGGTTTTTCCGCGGCACGCCGCTGTTGATCCAGCTGTTTCTCATCTACTACGCCATGCCGCCGCTGCTCGGCATCACGCTGGACCGCTGGCAGGCGGGCATTACGGCCTTGAGCCTCAATTCGGCCGCGTACATCGCCGAGATCGTGCGCGCCGGCATTCAGTCCATCGACGTCGGCCAGACCGAAGCGGCCTACGCCTTGGGCCTCACCAAGTTCCAGACGGCCCGGTTCATTGTGCTGCCCCAGGCGTTTCGCCGTATCATTCCTCCGCTGGGCAACGAGTTTATTTTGCTGCTGAAGGACTCGTCGCTGGTGTCGGTCATCGCCCTGGAGGAGCTGCTGCGGGCCGGCCAGCTCATCGTGACGCGCACGTTCCGGCCGGTTGAGATTTACTCGCTGGTGGCCGTCATGTATCTGCTGATGACGACGGTCATCTCCATGCTGGTGACGCTTGTCGAGCGCAAGCTGCGCATCGAGCTGCGGAACGGGCGGAGCCGGAACCGCAACGCGCGGGCCGTTGCCCGGGAAAGCGCGCCCTGATATAATGATGTTGCTCGAGCGGCGAAAGGCGGGGTGACTGGCGTATGGTGACCGTTACGCTGAGGGCCGCCGATAAGCTGAAGGAAATTATGGAAGCCGAAAACCGCCAGGGGCAGGCGCTGCGGATCGTAGTCAAGCGCGGCGGCTGCAGCGGGTATTCGTACGCGTTGGGTTTCGACAGCGAGGAGCGCGAGGACGACATCGTCTCCGAGCAGCACGGTATCCGCGTGCTGGTCGATCGCGAGAGCATGCGGTTCCTGGCAGGAACCGAGATAGACTACGTCGAGACGCTGATGGGCGCGGGGTTCGCCATCAACAACCCGAACGCGGTGCGGACGTGCGGCTGCGGCCACTCGTTCCGCACGGCGGACGACGAGGGCGAGCCGCAGCTTTGCTGAGTCCGGCGGAAGACGAAGTCTGGATGCGGCTCGCGCTGGAGGAGGCGCGCCGGGCCGCAGAGGGCGGCGACGTGCCGGTGGGGGCGGTCGTCGTCCGGGACGGACAAGTCATCGGCCGGGGCCACAATCGCCGCGAGCAAGACGGCGACCCGACGGCGCACGCGGAAATCCTCGCGATCCGCGCCGCGTCCGAAGCTCTTGGCGCGTGGCGGTTGACAGGAAGTACGCTCTACGTTACAATCGAACCTTGCCCGATGTGTGCAGGCGCGCTCGTGCTGGCCCGCATCGACCGCCTCGTGTACGGAGCGGCGGATCCGAAAGCAGGCGCCGCCGGGTCGCTCTGGAACATCGTGCAAGACGAGCGGCTCAACCACCGCCTGCAGGTGACGGCGGGCGTGCTGGAGGACGAGTGCCGCGAGATAATCCAGTCGTTTTTCCGGGAACGCCGGGTGAAAACCAGCTAAGGTCGAACGTTTGGCTCGGAGGGGTTGCGGAGCGGCCGAACGCGGCGCACTCGAAATGCGTTAGGCGGTTTACCCGCCTCGTGGGTTCAAATCCCACCCCCTCCGCCAATTTTTTATACGCTTCCGGAAGGGTGCTGGAGCGGCCGAACAGGCACGACTGGAAATCGTGTGTGCCACATGGCACCGAGGGTTCAAATCCCTCCCCTTCCGCCAAGACGAAGAGGGGTTTCGGCAGCGCCGAAACCCCTCTTCGCGTTCGCCGGTGGACAGGAAGGGGAAACATGACGGCGGCGGCCGGAGGCGCCGGCCGCCGCGGTTTGCGCCCCGACGGCTTGTCGTCTCGGCCGCGTTACGCCTTGACGGCCTGGACTTCCAGCTCGATGTTGACTTCGTCGCCCACCAGGAAACCGCCCGCCTCCAGCGGCGCGTTCCAGGTCAGGCCGAAGTCCTTGCGGTTCACCTTGGTCGTGGCGCTGAAGCCGATCTTCTCGTTGCCCCACGGATCCTTGGCCGAGCCGAGATACGTGGCCTTCAGCGTCACCGGCTTCGTCACGCCGCGGATGGTGAGGTCGCCCTCGATGTCGTAAGTGTTCTCGCCCGTCTTGGTGACCTTTGTGCTCTTGAACGTAATGTGCGGATACTTCTCGACGTCGAAGAAGTCGGCCGAGCGCAGGTGATTGTCGCGGTCTTGGTTGCGCGTGTCCACGCTGGCTGCATCAATCGTCACGTCGACCGACGCTGTGGTCCAGTCGCTCGGGTCGCCCGTGATCACGCCCTCAACGCCGCCGAAACGGCCCTTGACCATGGTGATCATCAGGTGGCGGACGCCGAACTCGATGAGCGTGTGGCTAGGGTCGATTTTCCACTGCGTAGCCAACGTGCATCCTCTCCCCCTTGGATTGTCGCCGTGCTTGGGCGATAATTATTGCCAAGCAGGTTACTTTTCGTAAGCACGCCTATTATAGGCAGGTTTCGGCTGCCCTGTCAAGCAAATTTTGGTGCACCGCGAAGATCGCTCTTTTGTATACTCTTTTTGGTGGCGGCGGCTTGCGCCGGCGCCGGTTTCGCCGGAAGGGCGCCGCGATGAGGTGGTACAGCCGTGGAACACAAAGTGACCGCTTCCGAACGCGTTTGTCCTCGCTACGAGGCTGCCGCCCAGCTGCTCGGCAAGAAGTGGACGGGCGTCATCTTGCGCGTCCTCATGTCGGGGCCGCGGCGGTTTTCCGATTTCACCAAGCTCATCCCCGACGTCAGCGCCCGCCTGGTGGCCGAGCGGCTCAAGGAGTTGGAGGAACACGGCGTCGTCGAGCGCCGGGTGCTGCCCGGGCGGCCCGTAGGGGTGGAATACGCGCTGACCGAAAAAGGCCGCGACCTGGCGCCAGTCGTGGAGGCCATTCAAGCCTGGGCCCAGCGGTGGATGTAGCGCCGCCGGAAGGACGAAGGGCGCGGCGGGCACCCTAAGGAGGGGTGCCGGCCGTGGCCGTCGGACTTGGGTTCGTGTCGATTTGCCTCAGCGAGCAAGACTGTTCCCCGGCAGGCGACGTCACCGTCACAGCCATCGAGAAGCTGCCGGAGGAAGCGCGGATAAGCCGCATCCGGCGCACCGCCAAGCGTAACCTCGCCAACACGCGGCGCATTCTTTCCTTCATGAAGTGGCACGGCCTCACGGTTTACCGCTTCGCGACCCACCTGATCCCGCTGGCGACGCACGAGGCCACGGCGGGCTGGGAATGGTGGAAAGATCCGGAGCTGAGGCCGCTGTTGGAAGAAATTGGGCGCGTCATTCGGGCCGAAGGCTTTCGGGTCAGCACGCACCCGCCGCAGCTGTGCGTCCTCAACGCGCCGGAGCCGTCGGTGTTCCAGTGGGTGGAGAAATATACGGCGTACCACGTGCGCCTGTTTGAGGCTATGGGGCTGGACGAGCGGGCGAAAATCGTGCTGCACGTGGGCCGGCGCATGCCAGAAGGCAACGCCGCGGGGCTGCGGCGGGCGGCGGAGAACGTCGCGCAGCTGCCCGAGGCGGTGCGGGCGCGGCTGGCTCTCGAAAACGACGACCGCACCTACTCGGCGCGCGAGACGCTGGCGCTGTGCCAAGACGTGGGCGTGCCCATGGTGTTCGACTGGCATCATCATCTTTGCCGCAACGAGGGCGAGCGGGCCGAGGACCTGCTGCCCGGGGTTTTTGCGACGTGGCGCGACCGGCCGCCGAAGGTGCACCTGTCCAGCCCCCGGGGCGGACCAACCGATCGGGCCCACGCGGATTACGTGGACGCGAGAGCGGTGCGGGCGTTTTTGCTGACGGCCAAAGCGCTGGGCGACTTCGACGTCATGGTGGAGGCCAAGAAGAAAGACTTGGCGGCGCTGCGGCTGCGGGCCGAGTTGCCGGAGGTGTTCGGCGACCCCGGCGGGCCGTCCCCGGGCGCGTCCGACCTTGACACGGAGCCGGCAGGGCGGGTAGAATAGTTCTGCAGAGCGCACGGTCTTTCGCCGGAAAGCCGTGCGTTTGCCGTCTTTGGCGGTTTCGGCGGGAAAGCGCGCTTGCGGTTGCGTGGCCTTCAAGTGTGGCCGTGCTAGACGGGGAGGTAGCGGTGCCCTGTACCCGCAATCCGCTGCAGCGGGGTCGAATTCCCGCCCGAGGCTTCGTTTCTGTGGGGTCTGCCCCGAGTAAGTGGCGTTGACGATCGGGTCTCGCGCAACGGACCTTCGTGAACCCCGTCAGGTCCGGAAGGAAGCAGCGGTAAGCGAATGCGTCCGTGTGCCGCGAGGGTGCTCGGTCCGAGCTAACTGCCCGGGTAACGCCCGGAGAGGCAAGTCGACGGCGGGTGCACGGCTCATTTTTCAGCCGGTGGGGTTTCCCGCCGGCTTTTTTGTTGGGCCGCGGGAGCAGGCGCCGGCGGCGGCCGGCGCGGGTGAAGGAGGCCATCGTCCGGTTGACGAAAGAAGCTGACGACGCACCGGGAGGTATGGGCGGTGGCGTACGTTTCGTTGTACCGGAAGTGGCGCCCGCGGCGTTTCTCCGACGTCATCGGGCAGCAGCACGTCGTGCGGACGCTGAGCAACGCGCTGAGCGAAAACCGCATCGCCCACGCGTACTTGTTCAGCGGGCCGCGGGGGACCGGCAAGACGACCGTGGCGCGCCTTCTGGCCAAGGGGCTCAACTGCGTCAACGGGCCTACGCCGGAGCCGTGCGACCAGTGCCCTTCGTGCGTCCGCATCGCCGACGGCGTAGCCATGGACGTGGTGGAAATCGACGGCGCCTCCAACCGCGGCATCGACGAAATCCGCGACGTGCGGGAGCGGGTGCGCTACGCGCCCACCGAAGGCAAGTACAAAATATACATTATCGACGAAGTGCACATGCTGACCAACGAGGCGTTCAACGCGCTCCTCAAGGTGTTGGAGGAGCCGCCGGCCCACGTGGTGTTCGTCTTCGCTACGACGGAGCCGCACAAGATCCCGGCCACGGTAGCCTCTCGGTGTCAGCGTTTTGATTTCCGCCGGCTCAGCACCGCCGAGGTGGTCGGCCGCCTAAAGACGGTGGCGGCCGCGGAAGGCATCGCGGCCGACGACGACGCGCTGGCGCTCATCGCCCGCTATGCGGACGGCAGTTTGCGGGACAGCCTCGGCATCTTGGATCAGGCCCGGGCGTACGCCGACAAAGTGACCGCGGAAGTGGTGGCGGACGTGCTGGGCGTCGCGCCGCGCTGGCAAGTGCAGCGCTTTGCGGACGTGCTGGCGGCGGGCGACACGGCCGGCGGCCTGGCGCTGATCAAGGAGCTGCAGGAGGCGGGCCGCGATTTGCGGCAGTTTCTCAAAGACGCGGCCCGGTACTTGCGGGACGTGCTGCTGGTCGGTGCCGCGGGGCTGGAAGCGGCTGGGCTGGACGTCAGCGAAGAAGACAAGATCGTCTTGCAGCGGCACGCGGCGCAGCTTCCGGCTGAACTTATCCTGGAAGCCATCGACGCCCTGGCCGCGGCCGAAAGCGACATGCGCTGGGCCGTGCGTTCGAGCTTGCCGCTGGAGATGGCGGTGATTCGCCTCACGAAAAAGCCCGGCTCGCCGGCGGCCGAGGGCGCCGCGGGCGCAGCGCCGAAGACGGCCGCCGCGCCGGCGCTCGCGCCGCAAGGCTTTGATGTAGCGCAGCTGCTCCAGCGCATCGAGCGGCTGGAAGCGATGGTGGCACAGCTAGCCGCCTCTGGGGCCGCCGCGCCGGCGGCGGCAGCGACGCCCGCGGGCGCGGTGCGCGCGCCGGTATCGCCGCCGTCCTCGGGGACGCCGGCACCGGCCGCGCACGCGGCTGCCGCGACCTCCTCGGCAGCGTCCCAGCCGGCGCCCGCGCCTTCCGAGCGGGCGGCGGCCGCAGGCCCAGGGCCTTCGGCGGCGCCTGCGGCGGGCGCTGCGCCCAGCGCCGCGCCCGGGGCCGACAGGTTCGCGGTCGTGGCGGCGGCATGGGACCGAGTACACCAGACGCTGCGCGAGCGGCGGCACCTGCAGGTGCAGGCGTTCTTGCGGGAAGGCAGGCCCGTCGCGGTGGAGGGCGACACGCTGATTATCGAGTTTCCGCCGGACCGGGGCTTTCACCGGGCCAGCTTGGACGTGGAGGCCAACCGCCGCATCCTGGAAGGGATTATCAAAGACGTCACCGGCTTGCGCCTGAAGGTAAAAACGGCGACGGCGGGCGAGCACGCCGCGGCGGAGCGGCCGGACGATCCGGCTCAGCATCCGGCTGTGAAGGAGGCGCTGCGGGTGTTCGGCGGGCGCATCGTGGCCATCGAAGACGAGGGGGGAGGCAGCCACCGATGAATTTGCGCAACCTCGGCAACATGAGCAAGATGATGAAGCAAGTGCAAAAGATCCAGCAGGATATGGCGCGCGTCCAAGAGGAGCTGGCCGCCAAGACGGTGGAGGCCACGGCGGGTGGCGGCATGGTGACCGCGGTGGCCAACGGGCATCAGGAGATCGTCCGCATCACCATTGCCCCGGAAGCCGTCGATCCACAAGACGTCGAGATGCTGCAGGACATGGTCTTGGCCGCCGTCAACGAAGCGCTGCGGGCGTCGAAGGAAATGGCGGCCAACGAGATGGCCAAAGTGACGGGCGCGCTGAACATTCCTGGCTTCCCGGGGCTGTAAGTCGGTATGCGCCACTACGCCAAGCCTATCGCCCGTCTTGTGGACGAGCTCAACAAGTTGCCGGGCATCGGCCCGAAGACGGCGCAGCGCCTTGCCTACTACATCGTCACCGCTCCCAAGCAGGAAGCCCACAATCTGGCCCGGGCCATCGTGGAGGCGCGGGAGCAGACCATTTACTGCTCCGTCTGCTACACGCTCACCGACGTGGACCCGTGCCCCATCTGCACCGACGGATCGCGGGACAAGACGGTGATCTGCGTGGTGGAGGAGCCGAAAGACGTGCTGGCGCTGGAGCGGACGCGCGAATACAAGGGCCTCTACCACGTGCTGCACGGCGCCATCTCGCCCATGGAAGGCGTGGGGCCGCAGGACTTGAAAATTCAGGAACTGCTGGCTCGCCTGCAGCAGGGCACGGTGAAGGAAGTCATCTTGGCCACGGATCCCAACATCGAGGGCGAAGCGACGGCCATGTACTTGGCTCGCCTGCTGAAGCCGCTGGGCGTTAAAGTGACCCGCATGGCGCACGGCATGCCCGTCGGGGGCGACCTGGAGTACGTCGACGAGGTCACGCTGGTGAAGGCGCTGGAAGGGCGGCGGGAGCTGTAGCCGGCGCGCGAATATTCCCACCGGCGCGCTTCTATACTTTAAAAGGCCTGTCCGCCGAAGAAGAGCGGGGACAGGCCGACGCACGAAGGACGCCCGCCTGCGTGGGGCCGGGCGCAAGCGCGGCGCGCTTGGTGCGGCCGCGCGGCGGGCGCCAGGGAGGGCGGCCGGTGGGTCTCAGGCGAACGTTGGCGCGGTACATGGACGCCGTGGGAGGACTGCTGCCGAAGCGGGCCGAGCCGGCGGCGCCGCAGGATCCGGAAGGGGCGGAGCTGCTGCGGGCCGTCGAGGACGCACACCGCGAGTGGCAGCGGGCCCGCACCTACTTCGACACCGTCACCGATCCCCGCTTGGTCGACTACGCCATCTTTTCCATCGGCGCGGCGGAGCGGCGCTACATGTTCCTCCTCGACGAGGCGCGCAAGCGCGGGCTGCACGTCGAGCCGCGCTTGGACGACCTCCGGCGCGGGGCACGGTACTAACGAAACCGCCCCCGGCCGTAGATTGTACCGGGAGCGGAAATCATCATGGAACTGCGCGTCATCGTCGCGTACTTGTTCGGCCTCGGGCTGCTGTACCTCATCGCCCGGCTGCTCGCGCTGCCGGTGCGCATTGTCGTGCGGCTGGTCGTGAACGTCCTGGCCGGCGCGCTGCTGCTGGCCGTCGTCAACTTCCTCGGCCGCTTCGTTCTCGGCGTCTACGTGCCCATCAATCCCGTCACCGCGCTGGTGGCCGGGCTGCTGGGCCTTCCGGGCGTCGCGCTGCTGGTGGCGCTCCAATACTTGCTTCTTTAGCGGAAAGGCTCGGCGCGCCGCCTTTCGCGCTCAGCGGCTGACGCCGCTTTCGCTTTTCGCCTCTTCCGACTGCTTGCGGTACAGCTCCAGCGACAGCTTCAGGCAGCGCTCCGCGTCTTCTTTCAGGCCGGCGGCTTCGTACACTTCGGCCAGCGCCGTGTACGTCTCGATGAGCGCCGGCGTGGCGCGGTTCTTCTGGAAGAACGCCACGTTGGACTCCAGCTGCTTGGCCGCCGCTTCCCAGTTTTGCTGCGCCTTGAACAAGTCGGCCAGCGAGCGGCGAATGGCGGACGTCCGCCACGCGTCTTCGCTGGTGTTGACCGCCGCCTCGTACAGCTCCACGGCCCGCTTGATGTCGCCGTCTTTCTCGGCCAGCTTCGCGAGGGCGGCCCGCACGAGGCTCTTGCCGTCCGCGTCGCCCATCGCTTCAGCCACGTCCAGCGCCCGCTCGAAGATGGGCTCCGCTGCCTTGCGCCCGCCTTCCTCGGCCCGCAGCTCACCCAGGTCGACCAACGCCCGCACCAGCGTCACGTGGTCCAGCATCGCGTCGCAGTAGGCCACCGCCCGCTCGGCGTACTGAACGGCCCCCCGCCGGTTGCCCAGTTCTTTCTCCACTTTGCTCATGGTGCGGCACAAGTCGCCCCAGCGGTACATGGTCTTGACTTGGGCCGCCAGCGACTCCGCCCGCTTCAAATACTTCTGCGCCGCCTCGTAACGGCCCACCGCGGCCAGCGTCAAGCCCAGCTCCGTCAACAGCCGCAGCATGGCGAAAGACGGCTCGGTGTCCGACTGCGGCGCCAGCCCCTCCTCGTACAGGAGCAGCGCCCGCTCGTAGTGCGTAATGGCCGCCTCTTTCTGGTTCATCTGCCGGTACACGTCGCCCAGCAGCTGGTCCACTTCCGCCCGGGCCGCCGTGTCCCGCGCCAGCCGGAACTCTTCGGCCGCCAGCTCCAGCGCCTGCACCGCGGCTTTCCGCTGGTCCAGCGCCAGCAGCGCCCGCGCCCGCCGGCGGTAAATTTGCCCGCGCAGGGCGTAATCGGTGGGCGCGCATTCGTTCAGCGCCTGCTCATACAGTTGCAGCGCCTCGTCGTACTTGCCCTGGCGCTCCAGCACGTCGGCCGTGGACAGGTGCCGCTGCGCTTCCGAGGGCGTCGGCGAGGTGTCGTATTCGTCGTCGAGGAAATAGCTTATGGGACGGTTGAGGCGCTGCGCAAAAATGCGCAGGCTTTTCAGCGACGGGCGGGCCTGGTTTTTTTCAATTTGACTGATAAAGCTTTTCGTAAACTCTTCGCCGGCCAGCTCGGCCTGCGTCATGCCCAGCTGCAGTCGCAGCGCCCGAACTTTTTCGCCCAGCGTCATGCGGCGCTCCGCCATCGGCTTCACCTCTTTTCCTATATCGTCACCGTTTTCGTACGGAAATAGTAGCCCGCGCAAGGTTTTCGTTCCTTTTCAGCCCGCTGCTTGCCTTTCCTGTTTGTTAACAAGGCCAATGATTGCGATTTATGAGGTTTAAACACCTCTCGGGAAATTCCTGCCCGGCGGCCCTAATGAGATATGAGAAATAAACTGTAGTCGTGCTATAATGAAATGAATCGAGCGCGGCGCACGCCGCGCCCGACAGGACACGACCTCAGCGCCCAGGGAGGCTTGCGTCCCCAGGTTGGACCTCAGCCAGAAGGAAACGCCGTTCTTGGAAGCCGTGGCGGCGTACGCCGCCGGCGGCATCGTGCCTTTCCACACGCCCGGCCACAAACAGGGCCGCGGCGCAGATCCCTTCCTCTTGGCCACGCTCGGCGCGGCGGCGCTGCGCGTGGACGTTTCCGATGTGCTTCTTTCTCCCCGCTTCAACGACAGCTGGACGGAGGCGCTGGCCGCGGCGCAACGGCTGGCCGCCGAGGCGCTGGGCGCCGACTACTGCTTCTTTCTCGTCAACGGCACCACCGTCGGCGTGCACGCGATGGTGCTGGCCGCCGCGGCGGGGCGCAAGATCATCGTGGCTCGCAACAGCCACCGTTCGGTGGTGGGCGCGGTGGTGCTGGCCGACGCGTGGCCGGTCTACGTGGATCCCGTGTACGACCAAGCCCTCGGCGTGTGGCTGCCGCCTGCGCCGTCTGCGTGGGAGCGGGCCATGGAGGAGCATCCCGACGCGGCCGCGGTGCTTGTGACGTACCCGACGTACGAGGGGGCCACGGCTGATTTGCCGGCCATCGTGCGGGCGGCCAGGAAGAGGGGTATGATCGTCTTGGTGGACGAAGCCCACGGGCCGCACTTCGGCTGGCACCCGGATTTGCCGCCGCGGGCGGTGGCCGTGGGCGCCGACGCCAGCGCGCAAAGCCCCCACAAGCTGCTGGGAGCGCTAACGCAGGCGTCGTGGCTGCTGGGGCGCGACGGCGCGCTGCCGCGAGCGGCCGTGGAGACGGTGCTGGGGATTTTGCAGTCCACCAGCCCGTCGGCGCTGCTCTTGGGGTCGCTGGACGCCGCGCGCCGGCAAATGGCGCTGGAGGGGCGCCGGCTGGCGAGCAAGGCGCTGGAGGCGGCGGCGCGGGTGGAGGCGGCGGTGGCCCGCCTGCCCGGGCTGCGGCGGGTGCGGCTTCAGGATCCGACCAAGCTGCTCATCGCCGTGGACGGGGCGGGCTGGAACGGCTACGCGGCCGCGGCGGCGCTGCGGCGGATGGGCGTGCAGGTGGAGATGGCTACGGCGCGGCACGTGCTGGCGCTGGCGACGCTGGGCGACGACGAGGAGACGGTGGCCAGGCTGTGCGGCGCGCTGGAACGGCTGGCGTGCGAGGCGCCGCCGCCGGGGTCGCCCTGGGCGCCGTGGGACGAAGCGGCCCTGGATCCGTCGGGTGCCTTGCGCGGCGCGGGGCGGCTGGTCATGCGGCCGCGCGAGGCGGCGCTGGGCCGCACGCGGGCAGTGCCGCTGCGGGAGGCGGTGGGCCTGGTGGCGGCGGACGTCGTCTGCCCGTACCCGCCGGGCGTGCCGGTGCTGTGCCCGGGAGAGCAGGTATCCGCGGAAGCGGTGGAGTACTTGCAGGCAATCTTAGACAAAGGCGGCGAAGTGCGCGGCCTTGCGGGCAGCCCCGAGGCTCCCGCCGTGCGCGTCGTCGAAGCGAGGTGACGTGTGGTGGCCAGGCGCGAAGAAATCGTCGACGACCTGGATAAGCTGCTGAACGTGCTGCCGCCGCGGGTGCGGGACGCGCTGGTCAGCCTCGGCAATTTCTCGGAGCTGCTGGAGATCGTGCTTGACCTGGGGCGCAAGCCCGAAGCCCGCTTTCGCGATGGTTTCGTCTACCTCAGCGAGGAGCCCGTCACCCGCGAGGATATCGACTACGTGGTGCAGCGCGTGGGGGAGTTCGGCGACGACAACCGGGCCGGCATCGAGGCGACGCTGCACCGCATCTCAGCCATTCGCAACCGCAAGGGCGTCATCGTCGGGCTGACGTGCCGCATCGGCCGGGCCGTGTTCGGCACCATCGACATCATCCGCGACGTCATCGAGTCGGGCCAGAGCATCTTGCTGCTGGGCCGGCCGGGCGTGGGCAAGACCACCATGCTGCGGGAAACGGCGCGGGTGCTGGCGGACGAGCTGAACAAGCGGGTCGTCATCGTCGACACGTCCAACGAAATCGCCGGCGACGGCGACGTTCCGCATCCGGCTATCGGCCACGCGCGGCGCATGCAGGTGCCCAACACGCGGCAGCAAGCCAAGGTCATGATTGAGGCCGTCGAAAACCACATGCCGGAAGTCATCGTCATCGACGAGATCAGCACCGAGGAAGAAGCGCTGGCGGCCCGCACCATCGCGGAGCGGGGCGTGCAGCTGGTGGCGACGGCCCACGGCAACACGCTGGAAAACCTGGTGCTGAACCCGTCGCTGTCGGATCTCATCGGCGGCATTCAGGTGGTGACGCTGGGCGACGAGGAAGCGCGCAAGCGGGGCACGCAGAAGACGGTGCTGGAGCGCAAGGCGCCGCCTACGTTCCCCATCGTCATCGAGCTGCAGGACCGGGACCGCCTGGCGGTGCACCGCGACGTGGCCACCACGGTGGACCTCTGGCTGCGGGGCATGACGCCGCGGCCGGAAATCCGCAGCCGGACCCAGTCCGGAGAGATCCACATCACGAAGTCGTTCGACGTCGACGAGCTGGAGGAGGCGGACGAGCTGGCGGACGGGCGCCCGAAATTCAGCGGCGTCATCCGCATCTACCCCTACGCCGTCAGCCGCAACCGGCTTGAGCGGGCCATCGCCGAGCTGCGGGCGCCGGTGGAGCTCACCGACGACTTGCGCCACGCCCACATGGTGCTGACGCTCAAGGGCCACTACCGCAAGCTGCCCAAGCGGCTGCGGGACGCCGAGCGAGACGGCATGCCGATTCACTTCGTCCGCAGCAACACGGTGACGCAGCTGCAAAACTTTATCGCCTCGCTCATGGAAGGCTCCGACGAAGAAGCCGAAGCCATTCTGGAAGCGGAAGAAGGCATCCAGCGGGTGCTGCAAAAACCGGAGCCCGTGGAGCTGCCGCCGCGCAAGGCGCACCTGCGCCGCCTGCAGCACGACATCGTCGCCCGGGCGCGGCTTCGCTCCACCAGCATCGGCGAGGAGCCGAACCGCCGGGTGCTCATTATGCCGGTGCCGCTGAACGACGAGGAATGACGCGGCCAGCGGCGCGACGCGTGGAGGATGTTCATGGCGCAGGGCAACGCGCCCGTGCAGGGCGTGTTCTTGACGTTTGAAGGCATCGACGGCTGCGGGAAGAGCACCCAGGCCGCGCGGCTGGCGCGCTGGCTGGAGGAGCGGGGCTGTTCCGTGGTCCTCACGCGCGAGCCGGGCGGCACGCGCCTCGGCGCGGAGCTGCGCCGGCTGCTGCTGGCGGGGCGGCAGGTGGAAGCGGGAGGCGCGCAGGCCGGGGCCGAGGCCGCCGAGGAAGGGCTGGCGCCGGTGCCGATGGCGGAGATGTTGCTGCTGGCGGCCGATCGGGCGCAGCACGTGGCCTGCGTCATCCGGCCGGCGCTGGCGGCAGGCAAAGTGGTCATCAGCGATCGCTACGTCGACTCGAGCCTCGCGTACCAGGCCGCGGCCCTGGGGCTGCCCGAGGAGGCCGTGCGCCGGGTGAACGAGGTGGCGACGGGCGGCCTGCGCCCGCACTTGACGTTTCTTCTCGACTTGGACCCGGCCCGGGCGTACGTGCGGGACGGCGCGGCGCCGGACCGCATCGAGGGGCGGGGGCTGGAGTTTCAGCGCCGCGTGCGGACCGCCTACCGCGAGCTGGCGCGCCGGGAGCCGGAGCGCTGGGTGGTGCTGGACGTCGAGGGACGTTCGGTGGAGGAAGTGCACGCCTTGGTGGCGGCCGCGGTGCAAGAGCGGCTGGGCCTGGGCAAGGTGGCGATGCCGGGATGAGCGTGAAAGTGCGGCGGACGCGGGCAGGCGCGGCAGAGTTTGGCCGGCGGGGCGTGGGCGCCGGCCGCGGCGAAGTGAAGTCGACGGCGTTTCGCGACGAGCTGCGGCTGCGGGAACTGGAGCACGAGCAGGCGGCGGAGCGGGCGCTGGCCGATTTGGACGCGGCGGCGCAGCGGCTGCGCACGGAGCTGAGCCTGGAGGCGCTGGCCGCCTACAAAGCCGCCCTGCGGGCCGCCGTCGCCGACGCGGTGCGGCGCGCGTACCGGGTGGACGTGGAGACGGGTTTCGCCGGCGGAGGCCGCCGGCGTCTTTTGTACATCGTGCGCGTTGTCGACGCGAAGCTGGACGAGCTGACGCGGCTGCTTATGGCCCGCGAGAAGGATAATTTAGCCATCGCCGCCCGCCTGGACGAGATCCGGGGACTGCTGCTGGACCTGTACCGCTGAGAACGGTATAGTGAACTCGAGATGAGCGTCAAAGACCGCTGGGACATCCGCGGACAGCCGGCCGCGGTGCATATGCTGCGCAACGCCTTGCGGACGGGCCGCCTCGCGCACGCGTATCTCTTCGTGGGCCCGAAAGGCGTCGGCAAGGCCACGACGGCGGAGATGGTCGCCGCCGGCGTGGTGTGCGAAGCGGGTGATCCCGCGCAGCGGCCGTGCGGGGAGTGTCCCGCGTGCGTCGACGTGGCGGCGCGCCGGCACGTGGACGTGTTCTGGGTGGAACCCGAAGGCGACAAGATCTTGATCGATCAGGTGCGGGCCCTGCAGCAGCAGGCCATGCTGAAAGCCGTCCGCGGGCGCTGCAAGGTGTTTCTGGTCGAAGCCGTCGACACCGCCACGGAGCAAGCGCAAAACGCGTTGCTGAAAGTGCTGGAAGAGCCGCCGGGCGAGACGGTGTTGATCTTAATCGCACACAACGAAACGCCCCTTCTGCCCACCATCGTGTCGCGCTGCGTCGTCGTCCGCTTCGGGCCGCTGCCGAAAGACGTGGCCGCGGGCATCTTGCGGGAGCGTTTCGGCTACGGCGACGCGGCGGAGCTCGGGGCGGCTCTGGGCGACGGCAGCATCGAAGCGGCGACGCGGCTTTCGCCCGAGGAGCTCTTGCAGCGGCGCCGGGCGGCGCTGGACTTTTTCGCGGAGCTGCGGCGTTCGGACATCACCGCCGCCCCGCGCTTGGCGGAGAGCTGGCACAAGCGCCGCGACGAGCTGGTCGAGATGCTGGACATCTTGCAAATTTGGCTGCGGGACGTGCTGCTGGTGCAGCACCGGCCCGATGCGCTGCGCGAGCCGGAAACGTGGCTCGTGAACGTGGATCTGAAAGACGAGCTGGAACGCTGGGCCGCGGCCATGGCGCCTGACGCCGTCCTGGCGGCGCTGGAGCACGTGCTGGCGTTTCGCCGGCGCCTGGCGGACAACGTGGGCCTGCGTTCGCTCGTGGACGTCTTGTTCGTCGACTTGGCCGCGTGCGGGCGGCCGGTCGTGGCATAGAGGGGAGAATTCCCATGGCCGAGGCGGCTGCCGAGCAGCAAACCGTCGAACAGCTGGTGCGTGTCGTCGGCGTCCGTTTCAAGCGGGCCGGAAAGATATACTACTTCGACCCCGGGGAGCTGGAGCTGGTGCCCGGCGACCGGGTGCTGGTGGAGACGGCGGCGGGCGTTGAGTTCGGCGAAGTGGTCACCCCCGTGAAAATGGTGCCGGAAAGCGCCGTGGTGCCGCCCATTCGCCCGGTGCTCCGGGAGGCCGTGCGGGAGGACTACGACCAGCTGCTGGCCAACCGGGAGCTGGAGCGCATCGCCCACGCCTTCGCGCTGGAGCGCATTGCGGCTCGGGGCTTGCCGATGCGCCTCGTCAATACGGAGTACACCTTCGACCGCAATCGCCTGACCTTCTTTTTCACGTCCGAAACGCGGGTGGACTTTCGCCAGCTGGTGCGGGACCTGGCGCGCCAGTTCGGCGTTCGCATCGAGCTACGGCAAATCGGCGTGCGCGACGAGGCCAAGGAAGTGGGCGGCATCGGCGCTTGCGGCCGGGAGCTGTGCTGCGCCACGTGGATGGGCGAGTTTGAGCCGGTGTCGATCCGCATGGCGAAAGAGCAGCGGCTGTCGCTGAACCCGTCCAAGCTGACGGGGCAGTGCGGCCGGCTCAAGTGCTGCCTGAAATTCGAAAACGACACGTACCGTAAAATCCGCGCCTTGCTGCCCGCCGAGGGCGACCAGGTGCAGGTGACCGTGGCCGGGGAAGTGCAGGTCGGCCGCGTCATCGAGGTGCTGGTGGCGAAAGAGAGCGTGGTGGTCGATCTGGGCGAGGGCCGGCGCGTTACGGTTACGCTGCAGCAGTTTGAGAGCGGCGAGGCGGTGGCGCTGACGGGCAAGCTGGCGGGCGAAGGTGCGGATGCCGCGGCGGGAGCCGCCGGCGTGGAGCCGTACGACGAGGCATACGACGAGTCGTACGACGAGGCGGCGGAGGACCTGGACGATCTGACATGGGACATGGCGGCCGGCGACCAGTATGCGGCCGGTGGCGGCGAGTACGCGGCGGCGCTGGAGGCGGAGCCGGCGCAGAGCTGGATCGAAGCGGTCGAGCGGGAAAGCGAGCTGGAAGACGACGCGGGCGGCCCCGCGGAGCGTTTGCGGCCGGAGGAGGGGCCGGGCCTGGCGGGGCTGGGTCCGGACGAAGACGCGGAGCTGGCCGAAGTCCTGCGCGAGCTGGTGCTGCTGGACGGGGCCGGCCTGGACGAAGAGCTGGCCAGAGCCACGGCCGGCAGGCCGCGCGGCAAAGCGCGCAAAGGGCGCTCGCGGCGCGGCAAAGCCAAAGCGGCGCCCAAAGCAGGCCACAACGGCGGCGGCAAGCGGCGGCGCCGGCGTAGCCACAAGAAGCCTGAGGCCCGAGAGGAAGGGCAGTGACGGCGATGGCCGGCGGACAAGGACGGGCAACCGCGGCCCGTGCGGGCGGGTTCTGGGGGAAGTTGTACGTCTGCGGCACGCCCATCGGCAACTTGGAGGACGTGACGCTGCGGGTGCTGCGCGTCCTGCGCGAGGTGGACGTCATCGCGGCGGAAGACACGCGGCACACCCGCAAGCTGCTCAACCATTACAAGATCAACACGCCCCTCTTCAGCCTCCACGAGCACAACGAGCGGGCCCGCATCGCCGAGCTGCTCAAGCGGCTCCAGTCGGGCCAGTCGGTGGCGCTGGTGTCGGATGCCGGCATGCCCGCCATTAGCGATCCCGGCGGGGCGCTGATCGCCGCGGCTGCGCAGGAAGGCGTCGAGATCGTGGTCGTGCCCGGGCCGACGGCGTTCGTCGCGGCGCTGGTCGGCTCCGGCCTGCCCAGCGATCGCTTTGCCTTCGAAGGCTTCTTGCCGCGGCATCCGGCCCGGCGGCGGGAGCGGCTGGAAGAGCTGGCGTACGACCCGCGCACGCTCGTCTTCTATGAGGCGCCCCACCGCTTGGTCGAGACGCTGCAGGCCATGCTGGAAGTCTGGGGCGATCGGCCCGCGTGCGTGGCGCGCGAGCTGACCAAAGCGTTCGAAGAATGGCAGCGGGCGCCGCTGTCGCAGCTGGCGGCGTACTGGGCCGCGCACACCCCGCGCGGCGAGTTCGTCATCGTCGTCGCGGGCGCGCCGCAAGCGGCCGGGCGTGCAGCCGGGGAGGACGGCGAGAAAGCGCTCGACGAGGCGTCGCTGGCCGCGGCGGTCCGGAGCCGCATGGCCGCCGGCATGGACAAAAAAACCGCCGTGAAGGCGGTGGCGGACGAATTCGGCGTCCCGCGGCGCGTCGTCTACCGCGCCGCGCTGGAGATCGACGCCGTGGACGAGGAGGAAGAGTAAGCGGCGGAGCGCTTACGCCGGCTCGTCCACGAGCAGCGATTGCATTTCCCGCAGGCAGTTCTTGCACACGTTCTTGCCGCGGAAGTGCCGCACCTCGGCCGCGTTGCCGCAGAACACGCACGCCGGCTCGTACTTTTTCAGGATAATCCGTTCCCCGTCGACGTAGATTTCGAGCGCGTCCTTCTCCTCGATCTGCAGCGTGCGGCGCAGCTCAATGGGGATGACGACCCGCCCCAGCTCGTCGACTTTGCGGACGATGCCCGTGGACTTCACGGTCCGGCACCTCCTCTGTTACGACATTCGGAACAGCCCTAAGGAAATCGTACTAAATTTTCCAGGTAAAGTCAACGAAAATCGTGCGACTTTTGCACCGCTTTCCAAGTGGAAGGAAATGAGACGGCTGAGACGGCCCGCGCGGCCCGGCGGCGGGTCTGTTGACACCTGGCTGAGGGTACGCTACAATCCGGGATGAGTTGAATCGAGCCAAAGGCGATGACGGGGAGGAGTAGGCTGCGTCGGGCCGACTATGGACCTGCGGGTCCGCAGCGAGCCGGGTCGGGTGCAAGCCGGTGTCGGAGGCGCAGCTGAAGATGGCCCTCGAGCCGTGCGCTGAACGCCGCCGCAAGCTTCATGGGCGAGGAGGCGGTCAGTAGGCGGCACCGGGCATGTCCTTTTCGGACGTAGGCGCCCGTTACAGCGCCGGAGTATGGACCGAGTCGACGTATCGGCGTGTGGTGGCCGGTGCGCGGCGTCGGGAGTACTTGCCGAGGGCGGCGACCGCGAGGCGCCGCCGAAACAGGGTGGGACCGCGTAAGGCTTGGACCTTTCGCCCCTGTGGCCGGAAACGGCCGCAGGGGCGTTCTTATTCGCCGCAAGGGAGCGTGAGGACCATGGAGGAGAAAACGTTTTACATTACGACGCCGATTTACTACCCCAACGATCGGCTCCATATCGGCCACACGTACACGACGGTGGCGGCCGACGCACTGGCCCGCTACCACCGCCTGCTGGGCCACAAGACGTGGTTCTTGACCGGCACCGACGAGCACGGGCTCAACGTGGAGAGGGCGGCTCGCCGGCTGGGCAAAGAGCCGCTGGAGTACGTGACGCCCATCGTCGAGTGGATCAAGGACTTGTGGGCGACGCTGGAAATTCGCTACGACGACTTCATCCGCACGACGGAGGAGCGCCACAAGCGGGTCGTCCAGCATTTCTTCCAGCGGTTGTACGAGCAGGGCGACATTTACAAAGGCACGTACAAAGGGTTGTATTGCGTCAACTGCGAGGCGTACTACACCGAGGACGAGCTGAAAGACGGCAAGATTTGCCCGGTGCACGAGCGGCCCGTCGAGTGGGTCGAAGAGGAGAGCTACTTCTTCCGCCTCTCCAAGTACGGCCCGCGGCTTTTGGAGCACATCAAGCAGCACCCCGAGTTCGTGCAGCCCGAAAGCCGGCGCAACGAGGTGGTGCGCTTCATCGAGCGCGGGCTGGAGGACTTGTCCGTCTCCCGTACGTCGTTCCGCTGGGGCGTGCCGGTGCCGTTTGACGACAAGCACGTCATCTACGTCTGGATCGACGCGCTGACCAACTACATCTCCGCGCTGGGCTATCCGGACGGCGAGAAGTACCGGACGTTCTGGCCGGCGGACGTGCACCTGATCGGCAAGGACATCTTGCGCTTCCACGCCATCATCTGGCCGGCCATCCTGATGGCGCTGGGCTTGCCGCTGCCTAAGACCGTCTACGGCCACGGCTGGTTGCTCATCGACGGCGGCAAGATCGGCAAGTCGCGGGCCGGCGGTCAAGTCATCGACCCGAAGCAGCTGGTGCAAAAGTACGGCGTCGACGCGGTGCGGTATTTCCTGCTGCGGGAAGTGCCCTTCGGCGACGACGGCTCCTACTCGGAAGAGGCGCTGGTGCGGCGCATCAATGCGGACTTGGCCAACGATCTGGGCAACCTGGTCTGGCGCACGCTGTCCATGATCGAGCGGTACACCGAGGGACGGGTGCCGGAGCCGTCGGCCGCGGCGGACGACGGCGTGCTGCGGGAGACAGCGGCGCGCGTTTTTGACAAGGTGGAGGCGGCGCTGGACCGGCTGGAGCTGGACAAGGCGCTGCAGGCGGCGTGGGACTTGCCGAAGCGGGTGAACAAGTACATCGATGAAAACGCGCCGTGGGACTTGCACAAGCAAGGCAAGACGGAGCGGCTGCATACGGTGCTGTACAACGCGGCCGAAGCCATCCGGCTGTGCGGCGTGCTGCTGAGCCCGTTCCTGGTCCACACTCCGGGCCGCATCTTCCAGCAGCTAGGGTTGGACGTGCCGGCAGACGGCTGGCGCTGGCAGGCGGCGCGGCAGTGGGGCGGCCTTACGCCAGGCCTGGCGGTGCGCAAGGGCGAGCCGCTCTTCCCGCGCCTTGACGTGGAGCAGGTGCTCGGCATCTCGAGCCAGCAGCCCGCGGCGCAGGCCGGCGGGAGCGCGGCGGCCGCGCCGGGCGGCCAAGCGACCGCTGCGGCCGCTGGGGAAAAAGCCGGCGCGCCGGAAAAGGCGGCCGCCGGTGCCGGCGGGGCCCAGGGACAGGGGCCGGCCCAGATCGACATCGCCACGTTCCAGCAAGTGGACCTTCGGGTGGCGGAAGTGCTGGCGGCCGAACGCATCCAGGGCGCGGATCGGCTGCTGAAGCTGCAGGTGGACGTGGGCGGCGAGCGGCGCCAGATCGTGGCCGGCATCGCTCAGCATTACGCGCCGGAAGAGCTGGTGGGCCGCCGCATCGTCATCGTGGCGAACTTGAAGCCGGCCAAGCTGCGCGGCGAGCTGTCGCAGGGTATGCTGCTGGCGGCGACGGATGAAGACGGCGTCCTCAGCCTGCTGACTACGGACAAGAACGTCAAGCCGGGGGCCAAGGTCAAGTGATCGGCGAAAAAGCAACGCAGGCGGGCGTGGCCGCAGGTCCGGCCGGCTCGGGGGCGGGCTGGGATCTGATCGACACCCACGCGCATCTGGATCACGAGTGGTTTGACGAGGATCGAGACGACGTCGTGCGGCGGGCGCTGGCGGCGGGGGTGGGCGCCATCATCACCATCGGCGCCGACCTGCCGTCCAGCGAAGCCGCCGTGCGGCTGGCCGAGCGGTACCCGTCCGTATACGCAGCCGTGGGCATTCACCCCCACGACGCCAAGACGGCCGACGAAGCCGCGTACGCGCGGCTCAAGGAGCTGGCGGCCCACCCGAAAGTGGTCGCCATCGGCGAAATCGGTCTCGACTACTACTACGACTACTCTCCCCGCGACGTGCAGCGGTCGGTGTTCATTCGCCAGCTGCAGCTGGCCCGCGAAGTGGGCCTGCCCTTCGTTGTGCACTGCCGCGACGCGTCCGAGGACGTCATGGCCATCCTGCGCGAGCACGGGCAAGGCTTGCCGGGACTGCTGCACTCCTTCACGGGCAGCCCGGCCATGGCCGAAGAGTGCCTGGCCATGGGCTACTACATTTCCGTCGGCGGGATGCTGACCTTCAAGAACGCGGGCGCGGTGCGCGAAGCCGTCGCGGTGGTGCCGCTGGAACGCATCGTGCTGGAGACGGACGCCCCGTATCTTGCCCCGGTGCCGCTGCGCGGGCGCCGCAACGAGCCGGCCTACGTCCGGCATGTGGCGGACTTTCTCGCCAAAGAGCGGGGCCTGGATCCGGCCGAGGTGGCCCGCGTAACCACCGCCAACGCCCGCCGGTTTTTCCGGCTGCCGCCGCGGCCGCCGGAGCCGGTGTGACGGCGAAATCCGTGGGAGGGGCCATGGACGGAAGCAGGGCGGCGCTGCTGCGCCGGGGGCGAGGAGAGGACGTAGATGCACGGTCTGGCCGTCATCGGCGCCCAGTGGGGCGATGAGGGCAAAGGAAAAATTGTGGACTACCTGGCCGCGGAGGCGGCCGTCGTCGTGCGCTATTCGGGGGGCAACAACGCAGGCCACACCGTGGTGGTGGGCGACCGCACCCTGAAGCTGCACTTGATCCCGTCCGGCATTTTGCACGAGCACGTGCTGTGCGTCATCGGCAACGGCACGGTGGTGGACCTGGAGGTGCTGGCCGACGAGCTGGACCGCCTGGCCGCCCAGGGCGTGGCGGCGGACAATTTGCGCATCTCCGCTCGCGCCCACGTGCTCATGCCCTACCACCGCGACCTGGACCGATTGGAGGAGGAAGCTCGCGGCCCGCACCGGCTGGGGACGACGGGGCGCGGCGTCGGTCCCGCCTACGTGGATAAAGTGGCCCGGGAGGGCATTCGCTGCGCCGACTTGGCCGACCCTGCGGGGCTGCGGGAGCGGCTGGAGGTGGTCGTGCCGAGGAAGTCGGCGCTGCTGCAGAAGCTGTACGGCCACCCGGGCTACACGGTGGACGAGATGTTCGAGTATTGCATGCGCTACGCCGATCGCGTGGTGCCGCGCCTGGTAGACGCCGGGGAGCTGGTGCAGGAGGCGCTGGCGCAAGGGCGCAAAGTGCTCTTCGAGGGCGCGCAAGGCACCATGCTGGACGTGGATCACGGCACGTATCCGTACGTGACGGCGTCGTCACCGGCCGCCGGCGGCGTCGCCACGGGCGCGGGCGTGAGCCCCGCGGCGGTGACCAGCGTGCTGGGCGTGGTCAAAGCCTACACGACCCGGGTCGGTCTGGGGCCGTTCCCGACGGAGCTGCACGACGCCACCGGCGACTACATCCGTGAGCGGGGCTGCGAGTACGGGACGACGACGGGCCGGCCGCGCCGGTGCGGCTGGCTGGACGCGGTGCAGCTGCGCTACGCGGTGCGGGTCAACGGCATGACGCAGCTGGCCCTCACCAAGCTGGACGTGCTGACGGGGCTGGATTACGTCAAGATTTGCGTGGCTTACGAAATCGACGGGCGCATCGTAGACACGTTCCCGGCTTCGCTCCGGGACCTTTCTCGAGCAAGGCCGGTCTACGAGCTGCACCCGGGCTGGCGGGAGGACCTGTCGCAGGCGGCGTCGCCGGAGGAGCTGCCGGACGCGGCGCGGGCGTACATCGCCCGCATCGAGGAGCTGACGGGCGCGACCGTCGTGCGGGTCTCCGTGGGGCCGGGGCGCCATCAGACCTTGGCCACGGCGCCGCTTGATTGGTAAAATGAGGTGTCGAAGTGGAAAAGTGCGCCCATTGGGCGCGTTTGAAACAGAAGGCAGTTCGCAGAAGGAGGATGTCAGTGAAGCGCGTGCGGAAACCCGTGATTCTGCTGGTGGCGGCGGCCGCGTTGACGCTGGCGGCCGGCGCCGGCGCGCCGCTGGCGGCTGAGGAGCAAGTCGGGGGGTCAGGCGGATCACCTTTTGTGTATTGGCCTCTGGCCGACGGTAACTGGTGGCGGCTGGCGGACGCGGACGTGGAGATGGTTTACTCGGTGTCTGCCTTGGCACCGGGCCAGTTCCGCGTCGATTTGCTCCTCAACAATTTCGTGATCCAGCGCGAGTTCTATCACAGCGACGAGGCGGGTTGGATTGCGACGCTGCGGGAACACCCCGGAGGCTCGTTCCCCTTGAACCCGCCGCAGGTATTCCTGAAGAATCCTCTTGTACCCGGCGATGAATGGACGTGGGAAGGTGAAATCCTCCCGGGCTTCCACATGGCGGCGCGGTTTGCCGTGCTGGAGCCCGAGGTCATCGAGGCGCCGGCGGGGCAGTTCCTCACGCTGCCCGTCGTCGCGACGGTCACCGCCGAGGGTGAGTCGGCCACCGTCATCCGCTGGTTCGCGGAAGGCGTCGGCATCGTGCGCCAGCAGGAGGTCGTCGCGTCCGGCGGCCAGTCCGTGATGATCGACATGTTCCTGATCGACTACGAAGTTCAGTGAAGCGCTTGTTGACGGCTCGGCCCTCGCTTGTTATAATGAAGACTGCAGCAGGCGAGGGCAGATAGCTCAGCCGGTTAGAGCGCTACGCTCACATCGTAGAGGTCGGGGGTTCGAGTCCCTCTCTGCCCACCATCGAATCAACCCTTCGCGGATGCCGCGAAGGGTTTTTTCATTCTTGCACGGAGTGATTCGCCCGCGCTGGCAGCGACGAGCCGGGCGTCCGGGCCTCCGTCTTCTTGAGGGCCCCGAAGCATGGGCCCCGGAGTATGGTGTTGCGGGCGTTGCCGGCGGTCGCCGGACGGCGTACAATCAAAGCCATGGACGACCAAACCGTGCTGACGAAGGCGCAGGCACGAGCCGCGGCGTATGCCGGCTTGCACGCGGCCAAGGCGGCTCGCTTTCCGTTTCCCATCGAGGGCCGCATCCCCAACTTCGCCGGCGCGGAGCGGGCGGCCCGGCGGCTGCGGGAGCTCCCGGTTTATCAAGCCGCCCGGGGCGTGAAAGTGAATCCCGACGCGCCGCAGCTGCCCGTGCGTGCCATGGTGCTGCGGGACGGCAAGACCCTCTACATGCCTTCCCCGAGACTGCGGGGCGCTTTTGTGCGCATTCGCCCGGAAAACGTGCCGCCCGGGGAAGAGCGGCGCGCGGCCAGCTTGTCGCACTGCGGCCGCTACGGCGAGGAAGTGACGCTCAAAGAGCTCGCGGAGCGCATCGCGGCCGGCGAGCCCACCATTGATCTCATCGTCGTCGGGGCGGCGGCGGTCAGCCGCAACGGTGCCCGGGCGGGCAAAGGCGAAGGGTACGCGGACATGGAGTACGCCATCTTGCGGGAGCTGGGCCTGCCTCCCGTACCGGTGGTTACCACCGTTCACCCGGCGCAGATCGTGCCTGCCATCGCCGTCGAACCGCACGACCTGCCCGTCGACTACATCGTCACCCCCGCCGAGATCATCGCCACCGGCACGGCGCTGCCGAAGCCTTCTCGCATCGCCTGGGAACTGGTGGAGCCGGCGGATCTCGAGGCCATGCCCGTGCTGCGGGAGCTGCGGGAGCTGACGTGGGCATCGCTGACGACGCGCGACATCGTGGCGCCGGGCTTGGACGTGCTGTTCGTCGGCATCAACCCGGGCCGCAAGAGCGCCGCGACGGGCCACAACTTCGCGGGCCCCGGGAATCAGTTCTGGCGCCTGCTGCATGAGGCGGGCTTTACGCCTCGCGTCCTGGCGCCGCGCGAGGAAGACGAACTGCTGCGCTGGGGCGTGGGCATCACCAACGTCGTCACGCGGGCGTCGCGCGGCGAACACGAGCTCACGTGGGACGAACTGCTCGCGGGCGGCGCGGCGCTGCGCGAGAAGGTGCGGCGGCTGCGGCCTCGGGTCGTGGCGCTGCTGGGGAAAACCGCCTATCGGGCTTACGCCGGCCTGAGCCGCTCCGCACCTGTGGCGTGGGGCATGCAGCCCAGGGCGGTGGTCGAGGGCGTGGTGGACTTCGTCGCGCCCAACCCTTCCGCGCGCAGCACCATCCCGTACGCCCAGCGCCTCGAACTGTTCCGGCAGTTGCGAGCTCTCTAGCTGCCACCCGGCGCCAAGCGTTCGGCGCCTTCGCCCGTCTCGGGCGCCGCCGGTCCCGCTGCCTGCCTTTTCCCTTGGTCTTCCCGGCTCGTCCCTGCTTTTCCCGGCCTTTCACGGCCTTTCCCCGCGTTTCCCAACGTGCTCGCTTTGCCCCTTCCGGAGCCGTTTTCCGCCTTTTCTGACCCCTGCGCCTCTTTCCGCCCGCACGATTTCTGCACGAATTGCAAACGCTCCGGCAGGAAAAACGACGAATCCAGTGAATAAGAGGTTTCATTATTACGAAATGCGTTTGAGAACTCCTTTTCGCATGCGAATTTGGAGTGATCGAGCGTGGATGTGCCGTTTCTCGACGAACTGGACCGTGCCATCATCGGTTTGCTGCAGGAAGACGGCCGCATGGCGTACACGGAGATGGCCCGCCGGCTGGGCGTGGCGGAAGCCACCGTGCGCAAGCGCGTGAGCCGGCTGCTGGAGGAGGGCGTCGTTCATGTGGTAGGCGTGGTGGACCCCCACTGGCTGGGGCGGACCGTCACCGCCATCGTGGGCGTGCGCACGGAGGGGCGGGATGCCGACAGCATCGTGGCCGAGCTGCGTTCGTGGGAGGAAGTGCGCTTCGCGGCCGCGTGCGCCGGAACGTACGATTTCATCCTTGAAGTCGTCGTCGGTTCCAACGAGGAGCTTTACGACTTCCTGACCCGGAAGCTGCGGGTGACGCCGGGCATCGTAGGCAGCGACACGTCGCTGGTCATGAAGACGGTGAAAGAGCGGCACGCCTGGAGGGAGGTGAGGCGGCCGCGCGCGGAGAGACGAGAGCCGGCGGAAGGCGCCTGACGAGAGGCGCTGCCCCGAGGCGACGAGCTGGATGTGACAGGGCAGCCTTGTCCTAAACGAGCAGCAAGGCCGGAACGAGGAGTGAGCAGCCATGTCCTTGACGAGACTGCGGAAGGTGGTTCTAATTGCGTTCGTGTCGGTGCTGGCGGCGTCGCTGGCGGCCGCGGCGGCGCCCCTGCGGATCGGCGTCACGCAAATCGTGGAGCACCCGGCTCTGGACGCCGCCCGGCAGGGCTTCATCGATCGCATGGCCGAGCTGGGGTTCGTGCCCGGCGTCAACGTGATTTACGATATTCAGAGCGCGCAGGGGGACCAGGGCACGGCCCTGACCATCGCGCAAAAGTTTGCCGCGGACCGCGTCGACCTGGTGCTGGCCATCGCCACGCCCACCGCGCAGGCGGCGGCACAGGTCATCCGCGATATTCCTATCTTGATTACCGCCGTCACCGACCCGGTCAGCGCGGGGCTGGTGGAGAGCATTGAACGGCCCGGTACCAACGTGACGGGCACGTCGGACCTGACGCCCGTGCGGGCGCAGCTGGAGCTGCTGAAGGCGCTGGTGCCGGGCGTCCGGCGCGTGGGCGTACTCTACAACGCCGGCGAGGTTAACTCGGTGGTGCAGGTGGCGCTGGCCCGTGAGGCGGCGGCCGACCTGGGCTTCGAGATGGTGGAGGCGACGGTGGTCAACTCGGCGGAAGTGCTGCAGGCGGCCCAGTCGCTGGTGGGGCGGGTTGACGCCTTGTACCTGCCGACGGACAACACCGTGGTGTCGGCCATTGAGTCGGTGATCTTCGTGGCCGAGCGGGCGCGGCTGCCGCTTATTGCCGGCGAGGACTTGAGCGTCGAGCGGGGCGCTTTGGCCACCGTCGGGCTCGATTATTACCAGCTCGGGCGGCAGACGGCCGACATCGCCTTCCGGGTGCTGCAAGGGGAAGATCCGGCCGAGATTCCGATTCAGTACCAGGAGGAAATCAGCCTGGTCGTGAACGTGAGCGCCGCGGCCCGCATGGGCGTCGTCATTCCGGAAGAACTGCTGCAGAAGGCGGCGCGGGTCATCCAGTAAGCCGCGGGGCGGCGGAACGGGGAGGGCCGCGCACGGCCAGAGGCCGTCGCGGGCTCGCAGGCCGGCCGGGGATGCGGCGTCCCGGCGCGGCCGCCCGTTGCCGCGGCGCCCGCAGCGGCGGAAAGGGTGTAGCGGTTGAGCTGGTTCGCGCTGAGCGGGTCCATTGAGCAAGGGCTCGTGTACGGCATCATGGCCCTGGGCGTCTACTTGACGTTCCGGGTGCTCAATTTCCCCGACCTGACCGTGGAAGGCAGCTTTCCGCTGGGTGCGGCGGTGTCGGCCACGTTGATCGTGGCGGGCGTCGATCCGCTGCTGTCCATCGCCGCGGCGACCGCCTGTGGGCTGCTGGCCGGCCTCACGACGGGCCTGCTGCACACGAAAATGCGCATTTCGGGCCTGCTGGCCGGCATTCTCACCATGACCGCGCTGTATTCCATCAACTTGCGCATTATGGGCCGTCCCAACGTGCCGCTGCTGCGCCAGCCTACGATTTTCACCGAACTCAGCCAGCGGGGCTTCGACCATCCGCTGCAGACGCTTTTCGTCTTCCTCGCGGCGGCGCTGGCGCTGAAGCTGCTGCTGGACTGGTTCCTTTCCACCGAGCTGGGGCTGGCCATGCGGGCCACGGGCGACAACGCGGACATGATTCGCAGCTTCGGCGTCAGCACCGATGCGATGATCAATTTGGGCGTCGCGCTGGCCAACGGCTTGGCGGCGCTGGCCGGGGCGCTGGCGGCGCAGTATCAAGGCTATGCGGACGTCGGCATGGGCCTCGGCATGGTCGTGGCGGGCTTGGCGTCGGTGATTATCGGCAACGCGCTGCTGCGGCCGTCCACGGTCTTCCGAGGCACGCTGGGAGCGCTCCTCGGCTCCGTCGTGTACCGATTGGCCATCTTCTTCGCGCTGCGGGCGGGCTTCGCCCCCACCGATTTGCGCATCGTCACCGCGCTGCTGGTCATCATGGCCCTCTCGATGCCGGCGCTGAAGGACGGGCTGCTGCGGCGGGCCGCGCGGCGGGAGACGGCCCCGGCGCTGCGGCCGGCGGCGCAAAAGCGGCGCGGGCTGGAACGAAGCGGGTGATCTTATGCTGGTCGTGCGCGGACTTACGAAGCGGTTCACCGTGGGCGGCAGCGTCAAAGTCGCGGTGGATCGCGTAGACTTGACGGTGCCGGCGGGCCAGTTCGTGGCCATCGTCGGCAGCAACGGCGCCGGCAAATCGACGCTGCTCAATCTCATTGCAGGGCGCCACTTGCCGGACGAAGGCACCATCCGCCTGAACGGCGTCGACATCACCGACTGGAGCGAGCACCGCCGCGCGGCGTTCATCGGCCGGGTGTTCCAGGACCCGCTGCACGGCACGGCGGCGTCGATGACCATTGAGGAAAACCTGGCCATCGCGGCCTGCCGGGGAAAGCGCCGGGGGCTGCGGCGGGGCGTGACGGCGGCGGACCGGCGGCGGTTTCGCGAGCGGCTGGCGCAGCTGGGGCTGGGCCTGGAAGAACGGCTGCACACGCCCGTGGGGCTGCTGTCCGGCGGTCAGCGGCAGTCCCTGTCGCTGATCATGGCCACGTTGGCGCGCCCGTCGCTGCTCCTGCTGGACGAGCATACGGCGGCGCTGGATCCGAAGACGGCGCGGCAGGTGCTGGAGCTGACCACGCGCATCGTGAGCGAGTACGGCCTGACGACGCTGATGGTGACGCACAACCTGGAGCACGCGCTGCGAGTGGGCGACCGGACCATCATGATGCACGAAGGCGCCATCGTGCTGGACGTGTCGGGGCCCGAGCGGGCGCGCATGACGGTGCAGGACCTTTTGGACGAATTCAGCCGCGCCAGAGGACGGCAACTACTGGACGACCGGGTCCTCCTCGCTTAGCATTAATAGGTGCGTGCCGCCGTGCGGCGGTGCGTACCGGCGCGGCGCCTGCCCGACTCTGCGCAGGGCCGGCGCCGGCGGTGCGCAGGCGAGGGAAGGCTGAATTCGTTGCATCCGACGTCGACGTTAGGGGAAAAAGCGCGGCAGCTCTTTGTCATTTTGGGCCCGATTTTGCTGACGCAGATTGGGCTTTCCTTGATGGGTTTCGCCGATACGGTGATGGCCGGGCGGTTTTCGCCGGTGGACCTGGCCGGGGTGGCCGTCGGCAGCAACCTCTGGGCGCCGGTGCAAACCGGGCTGTCCAGCGTGCTGCTGGCGCTGACGCCCATTGTGGCGCAACATTTGGGCGCCCGCCGGGAGCGGGAAATCGCGCCGGCAGTAGGGCAGGCACTGTACTTAGCGGTAGCTATGGCGGCGGCGGTGGCGCTGGCCGGCCTGTGGGCGGTGCCGCGCGTGCTGGACGGCATGGGGCTGGAGCCGGAAGTGCAGCGCATCGCCGCCGGCTATTTGGCCGCCATCGGCCTCGGGCTGGTGCCGTCGTTTGCCTACACCGTCCTGCGCAGTTTCATGGACGGCCTGGGCCAGACGCGAGCGACGCTGGGCATCACCATGCTGTCGCTGCCCGTCCACGTGCTGCTGAACTACGTGCTCATTTTCGGCGCCTGGGGCTTTCCGCGCCTTGGCGGCGTAGGTGCGGGCATCGCGGCGGCGCTGACGAACTGGATCATCGCGGGGGTCGCGGCGGCCGTGGCGGCGCGCGTGGAGCCGTTCCGGTCGTACCGGGTGTTCGCCCGCTTGCCGCGCCCGTCGCTGCGGGCGTGGTCGGAACAGCTGCGCATCGGCGTGCCCATGGGCTTGGCCGTCTTTATGGAGGTCGGCATCTTTTCCCTGGTGGCGTTGCTCATGAGCCGCTTCGGCACAACGACGGTGGCGGCCCACCAGGCGGCCATCAACTTCGCCAACCTTCTGTACATGTTCCCCATGAGCATCTCGCTGGCGCTGACGATTGCGGTCGGGTATGAAGTTGGCGCGCGGCGGCTGGACCATGCCCGGCAATACACGCGGCTGGGCTTGGGGACGTCGCTGAGCATGGGCGTGCTGTCGGCCGCGTTTTTGGCCTTGTTCCGGCATTGGGTGGCCGGCTGGTACACCGACGATGCGGCTGTACGGGCCCTGGTGGAGTCGTTCCTGTACTACGTCATGTTCTTCCAGTTGTCGGACGCCGTCGCCGCGCCCATCCAAGGCACGCTCCGCGGGTACAAAGACGTGACCGTTCCCATGATCGTCGCGCTGCTGGCGCACTGGGGCATCGGCTTGCCGGTGGGACACCTGCTCGCGACGTTCACGGGCTTGGGGCCCTACGGTTACTGGATCGGCCTCATCACGGGCTTGGCCGCCGGCGCCGCGGGCCTGGCGTGGCGGCTGCGCGCCGTCTACCGCCGCGGCGCCGCTCTCAGCCCGGCAAGCGAATTTCCACACGCGTCGTCTCGGCTAGCCTGACGACGACGTCGTCGACCCTGGCCGTGCGGTCCCCGTGCTGCACCTCCACCGCGTAAGTACCCGCGAACAACAGACGCGACATGAATTCGCCGCGCCGGTTCGTCGTCTGCAGGTCCACGACGGCCAGTTCGTCGTGAATGCGGATGGACGCGTCGGCGACGGGCTCGCCGGTTGCCGCGTCGACGACGCGGCCGTGAATGCGTCCCGGTGGCTGATGCGCCGGCAATGGTTCCGCCTCCGTTGCGTCGTTTGCTTCGGCTTTCCTCTCGTTGACCTCTCGGTTTTGCTCTAGTCCACCCGTTCGAGGACGACGGCTTCGCCTTGGCCGCCGCCGCTGCAGATGGCCGCCAGGCCGAACTGCACGCCGCGCCGCCGCATCTCATAGGCCAGCGTCAGGACGATGCGGGCGCCGCTGGCACCGATGGGATGCCCCAGGGCGATGGCGCCGCCGTTGACGTTGACGATTTCCGGGTCCCAGTTGCCCAGCCGCGTGCTGACGATGGCGACGACGGCGAAGGCTTCGTTGATTTCTACCAGGCCGATGTCGGAGCGGGACAGGCCGGCCTTGGCCAGCGCTTTGTCGGCGGCCAGCGCCGGCACGGTGGCCAGATACGGCGGCTCGGCCGCCACCGTGGCCCACGCCCGGATGCGCGCGAGGGGCTTGCGGCCCTCGGCCCGGGCCCGGTCTTCGCTCATCAGCACCAGCGCCGCGGCGCCGTCGTTGATGCCCGGCGCGTTGCCGGCCGTGATGCAGCCGTTTTCTTCGAAGACCGGGCGCAAGCGCGCCAGCTTTTCCAGGCTGGTGTCCCGGCGCGGCGCTTCGTCGGTGTCGAACAGCTCGGTGCCGCCGCGCACGGGCACCTCCACCGGCACGATCTCCTCGGCCAGGCGCCCCGCGTCAATGGCCGCGATGGCGCGCTGATGGCTCCGTAGCGCCCAAAGGTCTTGCTCTTCCCGGCTCACGTTGAATTCCCGGGCCATGCGTTCGCCGTGGTTGCCCATATGCACGCCGGCGAAGGCGCACCAGAGCCCGTCGTGCACGACGGAGTCGAGAATCGTTCCGTGGCCCAGCCGGCGGCCGAACCGCGCGTCGGGCAGCAGCCCCGGCCCGCGGCTCATGCTTTCCATGCCGCCTGCGACCACGACGTCCGCTTCGCCGCTGCGGATCAGCGCGTCGCCCAGATTGACGGCGCGCATCCCCGAGGCGCACACCTTGTTGATGGTCTCCGACGTGACCGTCTCGGGCAGCCCCGCGGCCATGCTCGCCTGGCGCGACGGAATCTGGCCGGCGCCGGCTTGCACGACCATCCCCATCAGCACGTTGTCGACCTCGTGCGGCGCGACGCCCGAGCGCTCCAGCGCCGCGCGAATGGCGATGCCCCCCAGCGTGGTGGCCGGAATGTCCTTCAGCTTCCCGCCCAGCACGCCGAAAGGCGTCCGGGCGCCCCCCAGGATGACCGTGCGCGCCATACGTAAGCTCCCCCCCGCCCCGAAAACTGGCTCGCCGAGACGTGCTTGTCCGCTTCCCCCTGTTGGCGGCGCGGCGTCCCGGCAGCCCGCCGCGATGCTACACATTTTTCCGCTCGGCGCTGCACGTTTCCTGCCGCGGCCGCGCCGGGGGCGGTGTGAATACGGGCGGGCGACGTGAATACCGCCGGGGAGCGTTCGTTGGAGAGCGGTGCGGAGCGAGGGCGGCAGCGCGTCGGCATGCGCTGCGGTAGGTGTGCGGCAGGTCCTGCAGCGTACGCTGCGGCATGGACATAAAAAACCCCTCGAGAGGCTGCTCTCGAGGGGTTCGTGTGGAGCTGGCGACCGGGCTCGAACCGGTGACCTACGCATTACGAGTGCGTCGCTCTACCGACTGAGCTACGCCAGCGAGACGACGGGAAATGTGAACTGGAGCGGATGACGGGACTCGAACCCGCGACCCTCAGCTTGGGAAGCTGATGCTCTACCAACTGAGCTACATCCGCACGGCCTGTCGGCACGACTTAGTATAAGGCAGCCGCGAAGAAAAATCAAGACCTGGGAAGGCTAACGCGAGCGGGTGAGAGCGGGGCGGCGCGGAGGGGGTGACCAAGTGCGCAAACGTGACGAGAGGCCGTGGTTTCGGCCACGCAAGCCTTCGGTTCCCGACCTTGAGTCGCAGGTGATGTTCGACAACCCGGACGACGCCGAGCTTGTGCCGCAGTCCGATTCGCTGGCGGCCGTGGA